>NZ_FONF01000001.1:389824-515445 GCF_900112835.1 Marinobacter sp. DSM 26671
GCCACGTCTGTCGTTTGTGTCAGGGTCACCCCGTCCGCAGCCACCTGATGGACGTTGATTGCATCCAGACTGCCCAGAATCAGGCTGTCGGTTTCGGCCAGGTACAGACCTTTCGCCCCGGCAACTTCCGCTGCCAGTCGGTTCACCGTGGTTTCCAGAGCATCGGCCCCGGTACCAGCGCCTTCGTCAGCGCCATTGCCGGTCGTGACCAGGCGCAGCTCGTCCGCTGTCACATTCACGGCCGCACCGTTGGCGTCGCTGATGCTGCCCGCCATCAGGCTCACACTGCCACCTGTGCTCAGCGCACCCAGCGCCAGCGTCTCGGTCGCCACATAACGGACGTTACCGTTGCCCGCAGAAGTGACCGCTTCCCCGGCCATCGCAATGGCGTTTGCCTGCACATCAATGGTGCCCGTGCCCGAGGTGGTCAGATCACCCGAGTTCGCCTGGGTCAGCGTACCCGTAGCCAGCAGGCTGAGATGACCGCTGCCGGCATCCAGCTCCGCATTCAGCGTCAACGCACCGGTAACATGCAACCGAACGTTACCACTACCCTCGGCCACCACGGCTGCACGGCTGTCTGAACCCGCATTGAGGGTCAGGTCACCACCAGTCACGAGCACGATCGCACCCTCCGAGTCCGTGGTGGTCCGCACGTCTTCCAGAGCGCTGTTCTGATCAGCAGTGCCCGCCTGGGTATTCACACGGCTGACATTGAAGTCCACCGTATCCACCATCAGGGCATCGAGCTCGGTGACGAACACCCCACCGGTGCCCGCACCGGCCGCCAACCTGCTCACCTCAGTCTCAAGGGCGTTTGAGCCACTACCCACGCCGGCACCGGCCTGCAGGATCAGGTCGGCTGCCGTGACATTCACGCTGTCGTTATCGTCGGCATCAACAATCGAGCCCGTTGTCGCCAGCACAGCAACATGGCCGCTGCCGGCACTGATGCTGCGCAGCGCCACCGAATCACCGGCTTCCACACGGGTATTGCCATCGGTACTGGTGATACCGGTACCTGCGGCCATGGTGACATCGCCGCCGGCCAGCAGATCCACGCTCTTGCCCGCACCACCGGCTGTGATACCCGCGTTCTGCAACAGATCCCGTCCGGCATTCAGACTGATGTGGCCGCCGGTGCTCGATACCGCGGCATTCAGCACCAGATCAGACTCCGTGCCACCTGCCTTCAGCAGCAGATTGCCTCCCGCCTCAATACCACGGTCATTGTTGTCACCATCACTGACAGTAATGGTTCCTGTCGAAGTCTGGAAAACCAGGTCGCCAGTGCTTACAAAATCACTTTGAGCCGAATCGTTACTGCTGCTTACCGTCCCATCACCAAGAACAAGGCTGGTAACAATATCCGGCACCTGTGAAACGACAACCGTATCAAGTTCATTGACAAAACCACCGCCAGAACCAATACGACCGCTCAGGGTCTCCACCGAGGTATGGATGTGGTTTTTACTCTCACCAAAACCACCGTCCGTCGCCGTCACCTCAACCCTCAGCGACTGGGCAGACACATCGGTTTCTGCGTTATTGTCAGGACCACTGTCCGTGATACTGCCCGCCACGAGACTGATCGCGCCGGCAGCACTCAACGAACCCAGGCTCAGATTTCCAGCCGATTCGAGGCGAATATTCCCGTTGATTGCCTGATTCAGGGAGCCATCGTCCATGATGAAGTCACCACTGGCCACAGCATTGATATCACCAAGGTTCGTGGTTACGACTGCGTTCTGACCGTAAGTCAGATCGGCACCGGCCAACAGACTGATATGCCCGGCCGTATCGACTAATCCATTGACACTCAGATTTCCGGTTACGCTCTCCAGCCGAATATTGTCCATATCACCAGACGTAACCGAAGCATCCAGGGTCAGATCGCCCGATATGCTGCGTAATATCAGTGCACTGGAACCTTTCTCGATGGTCAGACCCGGCAAATCGCGAGGCTCCAGAACAGATTCAGTTTCTGTAGAGCCATCTGTCTGAACCCGGTTAACGGTGATGTCCGCAATTTCGCCCGCGGTCAGATCCGACATTTCATCAATAAAGATACCGCCCGTGTCGGTCAGTGCTGAAAGAGTTGCGCTTTCTATACCGATGGCGGCATCGCTGACACCAATATCTTCGGATGCGTATAGGCTCAGCTCGCTTGCGAAGATTGCCGGCGAGGTTGCTGCGCTCTGATCAATGATGCTTCCACCTTGTGCGGCCAATGAGACTTGTCCCCATTGGACCTGGCCAGCCAGGCTTCCTGCACCGCGATCCGACTCCGACCGAGCATCGATTATGCCTTGCTGAACAATATCCCTTAGAGCCTCAACGCGGATGTTGCCCTCGTTACTCTGAAGGCGCGTTGTAGTCACGACGCCACCCAGCGCCTGCAGTTCAAGAGAGGCGTTCACGCCATCGGTGCGTACTTCCGAAGCACTGCCAGTCATGGTAATCAAGCCCGTGGCAAATGCGCTCACATTGCCCGAACTCGTGCTAAGCGAGTGGTTGACATAAAGATCACCGGAAACGTCCAGCCGGACATTACCACTGCCACCGGTCGTAGCGACCGCGTGATCCAGCGTCAGATTCCCGTCAACAAGCTCAAGCACCACATCACCGGAACTACCGGCAATCTGTGAAGCCCCCAGGGTGATCAGATCATCCGCTTCCCGGACAAACAGACCACCGCTCGCACCCTCGCCCGCTGTCGTCGTATTGCTCGCCTGAATCCCGGCAATGCGGGTCTTGAGATAACCGTCCGCCGCCCCGATACCCTCACTGGCCGACAGCACCACGTCCGTCGAACCGCCGTCCAGGGTATAGGCACCGGCAAAGTCACTAACCACCCGGATTCCGCCCGATCCATCATCATCAGCATCGGCCGTCAACGTCATGCTGGTCGTCGCATGCAATGCCGCCAGATCAAGATGCCGGTCCGCCGACAGTTCAATCTGCCCCGTAACCGCTCCACCGGCGCTGGCATCCAGCAGACTGTCACCCGACATCCGGATATCGCCTCCGGCGGTCAGAGCGATCACCCCGCCCCGGGTCTGCAGAGCGGTACCCTGAACAATGTCCTCATTACGGGAGGTCAAAGACAGAGTGCCCGCCGATAACGTCTCGATGGTGCCGGTACCCAGCGTCTCAATGCGCTGGCCAGCGGCCAGGGATATCTCACCGGACACCGCCTGAATCCGCTGCGCCACCGTGATGCCATAGGCATCATCATCCGCCTCGGTATCTGCTTTTGCCTCAATGGTGATATCACCCTCGATCGAGGCACTCACCACACCCTCACCGGCTGCGGCAATGTCGAGGTTGCCACGCTCGGTGGTGATGGTGATATCGCCACCGGTCTCACTCAGCTGCCTGGCATTGAGCACCGTCAGATCACCGCTCACCCGGGGGCTGCTGCCCGACTCAAGGCGGTCATCCACCAGCGATTCACGACCCTCAAAATTGTGGATCACAATGTTGCCCGTGGTACCGGCATTGACCACCGCCACGGTGTCAATCTCCAGGTACGGCAGGATCACACCCTGCCAGGCACGGGCCTCCAGATTCTTCACCCGGATTGGTTCATCGGCCTGACCATCACCCAGAGCCAGCGACGCATCGCTCGGGTTCTCCTGGGCAATCCGCCCATTGAGTGAATACAACTGGGCATCCAGCGCATCAATGCGGTTACCAATGCTGATGTTGCCAATGGCATCCAGCTTCAGATCGCCACGGACCTTGAACCACCGGTCCTTGAACTCGCTGTCCTCGACCACAATACTGGCGCCATAAACCTCCAGGTCCGTATCCACCAGGAAATCGCTGGAACTGTCAGAGCCGTTTACTCCGACCGTAATACTATTGCCCGGTCGATTAACCGCCCGCGCGTCCTCAAAATCCGCGCTTCCGGCACCCGTCGGCGCAGTGAACTCCACGACATCCAGTCTCGGGCCCTGACTCAGGATAAGTTTTCCGCCATCCGCTGAAGCTTCATATACAAGCCCCTCAGTCTGCGAATCAAAGGCATAAGACACGCTGGCAGTGATCTGGGCCGCCAGTTGGGTGGCGAGATCTTCTAGGCTATGTGAATCCTCAGTCACAGAAACCGTGTAACCCACACCATCGAGGGTCAGGGTGTAATCTCCTGCTTTCGCCAGATAGCCATCGCCATCCACCGCAAGACCAGAGAAGTCCACCACTCGTTGATGATGTCCCACCACGAAACGGTCAAAGGATGCATTATTGATACGCGAGAGCACGGAGTTCGAAAGATTGAGCGTGGAAGCCGTTCCCTGAACGGTGCTGCCCAAAAGTACGGGCCGGTTATCACTGGTCGGGCGCACGATGAACTGCGAGCCCGCCTCATTGGCCTGAATCGCATTATCCGAGAGCAGACTCACCGCCAGGGTGTCCGTCTCCAGCAGAATATCGCCACCGCGCCCGTCGCGCTGGCCGTTCAGGTTCACCTCACCACTCTCGAATACGACCGATTCCGCGCCCCGGATAATCAGGCTGCCGCCCTCGTTCAGGGTAATGCTTTCCTTGAATCGGACCTCGCCACTGGCATTGATGATCAGATCACCGCTGAGAACCACCGACTTCTCGAAAAGAACGTTCGTCGCATCCAGAATAGCCAGCTGATCCAGAGGCTTGACGTCCACATTGACATCACCCTCGCCTCCGATGTTGCCCTCAAACGTGACCGACCCGGCTGCCTCCAGTTCCAGTCGGTTAATGTCTGTACTGGTGGCATTAGCATTGATCGAGCCGTTGCCCTCTGAACCCGGACGGACGGCAATACTGCCCGCGGATCGCAGATGGGCATCGCCGGTAACCACAATCGAGTCTTCAATGAGCAGAGGCCCATTGGTGGCTGTCACGCCCTTGTCGTTCAGGTAGGTTGTATTGCCGGATCCACGAATGGTCACCGAAGGCGCAGCGAGATTGTTATTGACCATAATCTCGCCGCCGGCACCCGGCGTGCTGACGGTCAGGTTATCCTTGAACTCAGTGTCCCGGTTGATGGATATGCTGTGACCACCGCTCTCGCTGCCTATAACAATATTCCGGAATCCATCCTGAAGCTTGTTCAGCTCGCCGGACTTCAGGGACAGTGTTCCTTCATGATCCTCATCGCCACCGATGGAAATGCTCTGTGAGCTGTCTCCGGGCCGGATCGAGAGGTCCGCATCAGCACTCCGGATGTCATTATTGATGGTCAGCGAGTTACCGACCAGCACAATATCCTGACCGGCTGCGTCGATTGGCGCAGATATGGTCTGTGCCGCACCACCAAAGTCCAGATTCGTAAGATCAGTAGAACCACCTCGAGTACCAGAATTGGCCAGTTCGGTTCCTCGCAGCGTAATCAGGGAAATATTCGCTCGGGATGCACTCTCAACGTTTACCAGACTGGTATCAATAACCAATGCCAGGGGGCTGGCAAGGAAACCTACCGAGTTGTCACCGGTTTCCCGCATGAAATAGGTATCGAAGTCGCCATCATTCAACACCCCACCATCGGTCGCCAGTTTACGGCCAATTTCACCCTGTGACTTGATCACAACTTCGCCGGTTGTTGTGTACAAAAGCGGCGCTGAAGCCACACGAAGAACCAGACCGTCCGGAACATTCCGAATCTGGGCGTTAATGTCTGTAGCCGCGATATCAGAGCGGAGTGCGCCTTTGCCTGTTACAGCAATGGCGGCCAGTCCCGCACCGCCTGAGAGGCGGATCACTGCGCCATCAGAAGCGGCCATATAGCCCGGAGCACCGCTGTTAATGGCTTGTGCCAGGCCGCTGGCAATGTCGGCCAGCACTTCGTCACCAGTGAGGGCGGCCGAATAGTTAGCCTGGTAATCAAATACCTGACGGCTATCCCCAATTGTGACGGCCACCCGGTACGTCGCGCCACGATCTTCAGGCTCAGGAGCCAGTGACGACAGATCGATAATCCGTTCATCAGTGGCCAACGCGCCAGGTTCACTCACGACAACCTGACTGACTCCGGCAATCTCCGTTGTCAACTTGCCTTCGCGAATAACCCAATCAATCCGGCTATCAAAAGGTTCGGTCGAGACACTGCCATCAGACAGTTCGCCAAATGAACCATCCTCACGCAACCAGCCGGACTGAGCAGGATCCACAAGTATCCTGCCCTGAGGTGCCTGCAGTGAAATATCGCCTTCACCGTTAACGAAAACACGGCCCGAGAAGGTAACGTCACCATCTTCCGTAGTAAGGGTAACGTCGCCCCCCTGGGTGAGGATATTTCCCTCAACCAGAATGGCCGAATTTGGCGCACCGGCGTAGAGAACAAAATCGCCCCTCTCAAGCGAGACATCTCCTTCAATCACCACAGCACCGCCAACGGTTTCAAGACTGACATCACCGTCTTTCTGGTCGATCGATTCGATGATCATGCCTCCTGTATTCAGAAGGCTGACAGCGCCAGAACCGCTATTGAGCAATTGCAGTCGCCCAAGCTCCGTGGTCAACGGGGCAAGTTCTGATCCAATACCTGCGCCGGCATCAATGATCAGTGTCGCCTCAGCGCCCGCCGTGATCGCCGTTCCACGTTCAAGCACGTTGGCAATCGCACCGACAGCGCTGATGCGCAGATCGACATTGCTTTCGGTCACCAGCTGGGCAAGCGCCATATCTCCACCGGAGACCAGCTTGAATGCACCGGAACCCGCATCCAATAGCGTCGCATCCCCAAGGATCAGATCACTGCCACTGGTAAGGTTAAAGGCACCACTGGCGGAACGGATGCTGGCGCTATTGTTCAGAATCAGATTGCCGCCCGCTGTCAGGTTGATGGCACCAGAACCACTCGCAACATCCTGGTTCAGTATCAACGATCCGGTGTCACTCTCAAGATTCAGCTCTGAGCTGCCATCAAGCGACATCAAAGCATCAAAACGGATATCACCCTCACTGGTCAGGGCAATGTCAGCCCCGCCATTGTCAAGTCGTGATACAACCATCTGCCCGGAACCCAGGTTACTGAGCGAAATGCTTCCTTCGGTCTGGACACTCAGGTTGCCGGTATGGATCTGGCCGCCCACCTCTCCGCCGGCCAAAATCTGCAGCCGTTCAACCATAGCCGGTGTATAGCCGGCGTCTGCGCTGAATGAAACAGAGCCTGTGGCGTTAATGGTGACGTTTCCGGCATTGCCGATAAACTCGCCAATGGAGACGTTGCCCTCCACATTGATCGTCACGTCGCCACCATTCAGGTTCAAACTGGAGAGATCGAGATCACCTTCCTGAATGATCTGAACATTGGCATCGGCTTTGGACAGGTTGATGATCAGTTCATCGACACTGGAGTTCAGTGAGAGCTCGCCCCCTGAAGTCAGTTCCAGCTTGCCGGCACTGACAGTTCCGCCCAGCGCCAGAGATTTACCCGCCGACAGCGTAACGGTACCGGTGCCGGCATCAAGTGGGTCAACGATTACCAGGTTCTGATCTGAAGAAAGCGTGACAGTGCTGTCACCATCGATCGGCAGAGAAACCACCGTGAGGTTGCCCTCCACGTTCAGGCCAAAGTTAGCCTGAGGTGTCGGCACATTGAGAACGTAGTCACCTTCGATTGTCGGTACGACGACCGCCTTGTTTTCCGTCCGGGCAGTCACCGTGACCCCCTCCCCGGCGACCTTCGAACTGAGCGTCAGCGAATCGCCACTTCGCTCGGCACTAACACTGCTTCCGGCAGTGATTGTCGAGGCAAGTGCATTCAGTACATCCGTTAGCCCGGCGTCCTCCGATAGCCCAACGGTAACCCCGGGCCGAACGGAGAAATTCGTACCGTCGATACGGACAATGTATTCAAGGTCCGAGGACACCGATCCACTGAATTCCACCGATGTCTGCTGTTTCAGCGCAGTTGAACCTTCCTGCAACTGCACTGAGGCAACAGCTGCCGCCTGATCACGTATCTCGGTCAGCGACACCTCAGCTGCACCTTCGGAAACCGTAAACGGCGCATTCAACTCATCCGCCGTCAGCTGCAGCCTTGCCAGCAAGGAGGACTGTTCGTTGCCATCTGCATCAGTCAGGGTATCCGAGCTGACCGCTTGCGCCGTTAATGGGAGAGAAGACGAATTGATCTTGACTGCCAGCGCCTCAACGATCGGTCTCAGCAGTTCATGGTTTTCGGGCTCCCCTGAAGCCAATTCATACGGTACACCGTCAACTACAACGGTCGTTGAACCGCCGTCGGAGCGGATAGCGTCTACCTCCGAGGTAAACTGCTCTCCTGCAATTGTTACGCTGTACCGCATCCCGGCGCGAGGCCCATCGGTATCGGCCAGGCTGAAATCAATCTGGCTGACCTGGCGGGCATTAATACCCGCTCGCTCAAGTTCACCCTGACCACTGTCAACAACCACATTGGTATCATTCACCGAGGCCGCAACAGACGGTAAAGATGCCTCCAGCGAGTTTGTTCTGATCACCAGGCCGGCGTTGTCGGTATCTACCGTAACGCCCAGATCAGTCCGGAATTCCAGCAACCGCTCCTTGAATTGCTCCAGCAACATTGCCCACGGATCCGAACCATCAACAACAAACTTATAGACGCCATCATCGGTGGCTATGTCCAGGACAAACAGCGCCGGCTCACGATCAGTCAGCACAATATCAGTGATCTGGGGTGCGCCACCTTCTGCGTTCTGTACGTTATCGATCAATTCGCCGTTGAAGCGGACCGGGCTCGCAGAATCACTGACAATCTGCAGCACACTCTCAAAGCGGCCATCAATCTCGACATACTGTGCACGCAGGAACACATCACTGTCTTCTCCCAGAACCTCGTCAACTTGGCGCTCAAACTCATCCATTACCAGTGCCCAGGGTGAATTGACAATCGCATCATTCACCAAGGGTACTTCGATAACAGTATCCCCCAGAACCAGCGTATGCTGGCCGGTGGGCATGACATCAGCCTCCCCAAACTGGACCGATGCGACGTCAGGCGACACATCGCTCACCTCAAAGGCCTGGTCGTTCTCCTCACCGGTCAGGATGAGCGATTTGCCCGACTTATCGATCGTCGCCCTGACATCTACGGCTGAACTGTCATTCACCTTGCGGCTCAGCTCGTTGAGCAACAGAGCCCATGGATCTCCATCCACCTCGGCAATTGTTGCTCCATTCAGAGTAATTCTGTAGCTACCTGAGGGGGCAGATCCGGAGTCGTCGAGCTGGATTACACTTACCTTGGAGCCAACGGGACTCAGCGAAGCAAAAGCGTCGAACGGACTGATTTCCTCCTTTTCCTCGGTGGTCGTACCATCATCCGTTTCAACCTCAACTTCAACAATTTCAACCGTCCGGACGTTCAAAGTGCTGCCATCCACAGAGGCTTGATAGCCAGCATTCCGATCGACCTTCTCCGCCAACCCACTCGCAAGATCTTTGACACCATCGCCCCGCGAAGCTGTGTAGGTAAAGCTCGTGTCCTCGAGAGTTAACTCATATGTGGTGCCTTCCACAACCTGCACGTTGCTCAGATCGAGCGCTCCAGGCGTGGCCACCAAGCGACCGGCTGCCTGCTCCGTTCGAATCGATCCCTCACCGGTCAGTACCAGGTTGAAATCGACGCCATCAGGTCCGGTAATTACAAACTCTCTGTTATCTATGTCCGCTTCAATGCTGAAGTCGCTATTATCAAACGCTGTTGCCAGTTGATCTTCCAGATCCGCGGCCAGGAACTGCCAGAGTTTGCTTCCATCAGCCCTGAAGCGCTCCCCATCAATACTGAATTGATAGATGCCATTTTCAGGAGCACTTCCTGGCAGGTCGATGATGGTAACCTGCGGCTGCGCACTCGTGGCGTTCTGAGTCGGCAAAGGCCCGGACAAAACGGTCAGGTCCCTGGCAGCCTCAGTTAGTACGCTGAACGGGAGATTTTCCGTCTTCGCAGTCAGAGTCAGTCCGGCGCCTTCCGACGAGGACAGTGCCGTTACCAGCAACCCGGGCTCTCCGGCCGACACAGCCGCGCCCAGATCGGCCAGAAGCGATTGCCAGCGGCTGGCAACCGAACCGGATGTGTAGTCAGCACCAAGGACCTCATAACTTCTCACCGAAACCGGATCTTCATCAGTTTCGTAAAGAACGATCCCGTCTTCAGTGCGAGTGGCGTAGTCACCAATCTCAATGCGGTAGGTTACGCCGACCTCAGGACCCGCTGAAGTATCAAACAACACCTGCGAGACCTGGGCAGAGGGCGCCTCAGCAATGGACACAGGCACAGATCCGTCATTCAAAACCGCCGAACTGATTTCCGTGACCACCTCTCGGCCAACTGACAAGCCACTGATGGCATAAGCGTTGCCCTCGGTGCTTTCCAGTGTTAGAGAGCGGTCAGCCACGTTAACGGTGACTGATAGGTTGTCAGTACCGGATTCAACAGCAGATTTGAGGCCGCCAAGAACCGAGGCCCAATCCGCCGTTATGCCATTTTCACCAACAGTGATAGCCACCTCAGTCGGCGCCTTTCCAGTCTCGGTGATTACGGCAGTGAAGCGCATCTCTGCCTCAAGCACCGTATCAGCGAACCGGATCAGATCCTGCTGCAAACTTCCGGAACGGGCCTCCTGTAGCATTTCAACATCGGCGCCCGCTACCGCTGTCGAGCTTTCGAACACGTCCCGCTCAAGTCCGGAATCACTTGATCTAGCGATATCGGCAAGCTGTTTGGTACCGGTAGCCGTCTCTTTCGTGAAGTCAACCTTGATACGATCGTATGGGGCCGTCGCGTTTTCGATCGTGGTGTTATTTTCCAGCACCAACAGCGACTGCTCCAGCTTGCCCCGAATCTCCACCGAGTAGCCGTAAAGGTTCGTGGTTGTCGCGTCACCGGTGTTAACGTCGCCCGTGGAGTAGCGGTAAACGTCGATCTTCTCATCCGCTGCCAGAGTAATATCACCAGCCTGTTTAAGAGATCCAAGATTCACTGCCGTTTCGACACGATCAACCGTCAGATTCCCCAGACTTCCCAGGAAAATATCCTGACTGTCGGTGGCAACTGTGCCACGAACGAACGACCGAACATCCCTTGCCAGAAGGTCACCACCGGCTGTCACCTCAATGCCGCCGTCGCGCGCAACTACACGCTGCAAATTAAGGGCATCGGATTCATTCAGAACCAGTTGACCGGCGGTCGCACTGGCGAAGCCGTCTGCCTCCATATCAGCGCTGGTTTCCGCCAGCAGAACATCTGCTACCAGGGTATTCAGCTGGATGCCACTGGCTGACCGAACATTCAACCCGTCGCCAATAAAGACCGAGCTCGAGTCTCCCGAGATGGAACCAGCCCGAATCGTCAACAGACCATTACCGCTGTCGGATACCGGCGCCTGATTCGCTGCAACCAGTGCCCCCTCGGCAATCAGATCACCTCGGGTCGTAATGGAGACATTCTCCGCCTGGTCGAAACCGGTTACGCCGCCAATAAAGCCAGTAAGATTGAGATCTTCGTTCAGATCGATGGCAATATTCTGCTTCGCTCTCAGCTCGAACCGGTCTGCCAGCAGCCCCTCGGTCTGAATGGTCAGATCACCGCCGGGCTGACGGGCCAGCGTTTCGGTCCGCCCCGGACGGTCCAGGCGCTGGATAGCCTCAAGTTGTCCCTCGGCCACCATCACAACGCTGCCGATCGATTTATTGGGTCCATCCCGGTGAGCGATGTCGCCATCAATCCGGATGTTGGTACCCGAAATCAGTTCAACACGCTCGGAAGCCGTCAGCGATCCGGTAATCGCAATGGTCCGGGGCATCTGGATAATGATGGTATCGGATTCCAGATTACCGGGCAGAAGCGTCGTCAACGCTGGATCGGCAGGCGTTTCATCCGTTGACACAAAGTCAGGATCCGGTATGCCGAACCGGAAGCCAGGAATCGGCGGCGTATCCGTTTCGACGTCGTAATTGTCATAGTCGAAATTGGTGCCGATCCGGTACTCGATAAACTCCGGCGCATTAAAGAATCGATAGGACGTCAGTGCATTGCCGGCTGAGAACCCGATTCCGCTGGTAAAACGCAGACTGTCAGTACCGTCAGACCCGGTAATACCAGTGAATTCTGTAAATCCGGTCGGGGCTTCCACGCGGATGTTGCCTTCGAGGCTGCCGAGGCGAATCTGATCAGACTCAATCACCGAGTCGGCCAGTACCTGTAAGGTGCCCTGGGATTCAATATCCACAAGGGTTTCGGCACCGACCGATTCAATCACCAGACCCGGCGATGCGGCTTCAAGGCGATCCCGGTCCATGATTTCCACGCCACCGGCATCCGTTCTGATACTCTCAATCCGATTGAGACTGGTCACCAGTCCAGTCACACCGTTCCCTGCTTTTGCCGTGAGGTGATCAGCAATCAGATTCAGCCGGCTGGCATCATTGCCACCAACGATGGCATCTGCCGCATCCAGAACCACACGGCCTTCTGCAATAAATCGGGACTCGGCACCCTCAAGCTCGCGGATGTTGACCCGGACAAGTTCTCCGGATTCCGCATCCAGCTTCTCGACGGACAGAGTACCGTCTTCATTTTCATAGTAGCGGCCAAACTCAACCCGGCCGACAACGATATCGCCATCGGTGGTGGTTACATTCAATTCATTGGCGACCGCGCGGCCATCAATGTCCCGTTCCGCGGACGCCAGACGCACCTGGTCCAGAACAACCCGGCTGTCTGAAGTAACCGTCAGATGCCCGTCACGCACATCCACCTGCTCCAGCGTCAGGGCTTCCCGCTGACGTTGGTCAAGAACAACATCTCCGGCTTCGGTGGTTTCCAGACGCAGGTTGTTGGCTTGTGTGATCAAACGGATCTCACCGCCGGCTCGCACGTCCAGAGTGTTGGCCTGCACTGCATCACCGGACTCTGCCGCTGTCCTCATCGTGACTGTACTCTGGGTTCGCAGGGTGACATCCCCTCGGCCGGCCGTGCTGACCTCTCCCACAGTAAGCGCGTTAGCGGCGCCAATGGTGCGGATATCGATACTGTTGCGATTGCTGACGCTGAGCGTCTTCACCTGGCTCAGCGTCAACGCCCCTGCAGCCTGCACCGTAATAGCGCCATCGTTGGCCCGGATGTCGGCAAGATCTGCGTCCGAAGCGATGATCAGATCAATGTCACCACGACCGGTGGAGGCGATGTTGACTGTGCCCACCTCCAGGTTGATGGAGTTATCCCCCGACTCACTTCCGGCAATCGCAATATCCCGTTCCGCGGTAACTGTCAGAGTTCCGGTCTGCACACTGCCGCTGTCAAAGGTAACTCGACCAGCCACCGCCGAAACGCCCAGACTTGAAGTAGCGGTGAGCGCATTTTCAACCAGGGTGATATTGCCGCCATACTGACCACCGGTCAGAACAATGTCCTCGGCGATGAGACGGGTCTCAAAGTCGGAATTGATCGAACCGCTGCCGCCGGGAGCAAGTGCCAAAACACCTGCCCTCAGGTTCAGTGCCGACCTGGCTTCAAAGGCGCCACTCAACTGCAGTTCGCTGCCAGCCTCGACCGTCATTGAGCCCGCCGAGGTAAATGCGGCAATCATATCACTCGCGCTGGCCCGATCACCGTCGCCAGAGCCGCCAGGCGCCTGGGAGAGTGCACTGCCAAGGTTGACCACTCTGCCCGCACTCACGGAGAATTCGCCACCAGCGTCAGTCACCCGAATATCCGCCGCATCACTGACGGTCAGATTAACCCCCGCGTGCAGGGTCAGCCGATCACCGGCGGACAGTTGTGCCAGCGATGGCAGTTCTGCTCCTGCCGCCGCCATGCCGGAGACCACAAGGTTCTGTCCGGCGCTGACCGCAAGGGTGTCATCGGCAGAAACCACGCCATTAATGGACGTATTGCCGCCCGAACGAATCTCGATATTGGCCGCATTCAGGGTCTCGCCATTGAATCCGCTTCCCAGGGCAGCCAGGGTTTCATAGGTAACCTCGGTGACCAGGCGGGTCTGCGTTTTGGTTTGCGCCTGTTTTTCCCAAACCGTGCGGGTCTCTTCATCCCGCACTTCTCGTTCGTAGGTAACTTCTTCAAATATATCGACGTTGTCGAACACAGGGTCAGCAAAGCTGGTCCAACTGAAGCTCTGATTGGTTCTCAGATCAAAAATGGGGTTCCAGCCCGATTCCCAGTCGTAAAGGTAATCCTTGAAGGTCTCGTAAACGTTCCTGTCAACATCCCAATAAGGCCGGATTTCGAAGATTGCGAATCGCTTGGAACCAGTGCTTTCATCGTTCCATTTACCGCCGCCGTACATTTCAACAGCACGCTCATCGCCACCACTATTATTGGGTTCTCCACCATTCCAGCGGGTATAGGCCAGGTTGCCCGATTTTTTGGCTCCGGAGCCGTTCTCTGCATAGGCAAAACCCAGGCCTTTTGCGTAATAGGCGAAATCCCCGCCCTTGGATGTCCGCTGGATGCCAATCCATTCATACTTGCCCGTCAAACGCTCGATGGCAGCATTCTGAACACCAGTCGTTGGCCACGCCAAGTGCACTATGATGTCCGGGTTAGACACAAGCCGCAAAAACTGCTGGTAGTTGTACGCAAAGTTGACGTGGCCGTAATAGCTGTCGTTGGTCTCGCGACGGAAATAGTCCCGCTGGTTATAGCCATCCCGTTCATAGGCCACCAACTCATAACTCGTGGAGACAGGACTGCCCCCACCACGAATCGACAGATCAGCCGTCGTTTCCAGGAACTGCTGATCCGCCGTAATGAAACGGTCGAAATCAAAGTTAACCGAATCGTAGGTGACACGGGCATTACCATCGTCATCAATAATGAAACGATAGCCGCCGCCTTCAATGGCTTTGTATTGGGCATTCTGACCGCTTACGCCATAACTTGCCTTACCGCTGCTGTCCCAGTGCCAGTCCGGCATCCTGCCCATGAACACGGCACTCTCACCGGTGCGAGAATCAATAATCTCGAACTCCCGCTGTCCGCCCTCGGCATATTTTACCTCCCAGCGCGCTGGGCTATCGTCAAAATCATTCCATTGACTTTGGGGGTTCGGCCCCTCCCAGTCGTTACCGTAAACCGATGCATCACCGTAATTGGGCTCCGAGTTGAGTTTGTACCGATAACTGTCGTCCGGATCTTCGGACGAATACTGAGTGGTTCCCTTTCCAGTCTCGATGTAAGCGGACCGATCCTGTTCGTATTTGATGGTCGCCAGATCACGATACTGACCCACGTAGCTATCGTAGGTGAACGATTCGCCAAAAGAGCTGACCCGCTCGACGTCATTGTTGGCCCCTTCGGGCATAAGAACATAGCGGTCACGCCAGCCGGCAACATCTACGGCATAAACCGTCCAGCTATCCAGTTCCAAACGATCGGAATAGCCCTTACCGGCTGATTTTCCAGCATTGTACGCATCTGCCCAGTCGGGGGTCCACGCTTCGGTTTTCACCTCAATGCCGCGGGTCCTTTCAACTTGGGCATTGTTGTAACTGAAGTCGTAAAGATTTTTATAACCCAAATGATTCAGGACAGCGGCCTTGGCGTCCGCAGTCAGATCCGAGAAATCCTGATAATCGTCATCGGTGTAGTCGCTGGTCATGGTCACGTTGATGCCATAAGCGGACCAGTCGATCACCTTATCGTTGTCGAACGTTGTGCCATGAATCGCCAGGGCATCAGACGAATTGAAGTAATCCACGCCCTCGATCAGGAATTCCCGGAACCGAGCATCAGCGTCGGCATTTGGATTCCAGTAGCCAATCTGACGAAGATCGACATTCATTTTGTATACGTCATTTCCGACCTGAACCAGCTCGGTACCTGTCTGCTCTTCGAGGGTGATCGTTTCCCAGGTAATCACCGGGACCTGAACAGTATCCACTGCCACCAACTGGTACCCGACAATTTCTTCATAGGTTTCGGTCCGGGTCGTGTATACCGGCACTTGAATAGAATCCGGTTCGGAGATGACCGGATCCGCATCCAGCGTCACGTTGCCTCCTGCTTTGACCACCAGATCATTGACCGCTGAGAGAATAGCCTGGCCGGTAACAAACACATCGCCGCCGCTCAGCTGAGACTCGGCAATATCACCTTCGAGCCTTTCACGAGACCAACGGCTGTCAACGCCGGCATTCAATTCGATCCGGTCATCGGACGTCATGAAACCCTGGGTGCGTAAGGTCTTGACAGCATTAATCAGAATCCGGCCATTCTGGTTGCCGACAGGATTGTCATCATCGCCGGTCAGACCGGCATTGATACGACCATCGACTGTCATGTCCTGTGCAAACAGGTGGACCAGCGCATCGGCCTGAATGATGGCAGCCAACTCGTCACCGGACTTGGCTGCCACATTCATGGCTTCACGGGCCTGAAG
Organism: Marinobacter sp. DSM 26671; assembly: GCF_900112835.1. Taxonomy (NCBI): domain Bacteria; kingdom Pseudomonadati; phylum Pseudomonadota; class Gammaproteobacteria; order Pseudomonadales; family Marinobacteraceae; genus Marinobacter; species Marinobacter sp. DSM 26671. Next base: position 406,213 of record NZ_FONF01000001.1, read on the forward strand.
GTAAATCGAAGAGTCCTCTCCGGTTGCCCACACCCGGCTGCCTGCCAGAACATCAATATTGCGGCCCGACATCGCCACCGAATCCCGGAAATCCACATCCCGGAACAGTTGGATATCACCGGTTGTGGAGGTGATGGTCAGATCACTGATCTTGCCCTGGCCAAGCTCCTGCTGCCCGACAACGCCCCGAACCACGATGTCACCGGTCGCGGTCAACGTCATGGCGCCACCACTGGCAGTATCCAGGGTGCCACCGGATTCATACTCGTTGTTGTCATCCAGCACCAGGGTATCCACGAGAATGGCAACACCACTGCTGTGACTGCCAGCCGACACGGTCACATCACTATCGGCCGTCACCAATCCGTCAATGATCACCTGGGATTGGGACTGAATGCTGATCGTTGATCCGGTGTCCAGAGCTTCGACCGCAGAATGCAACTGAACCCGACCTTCCGACTGAATCGTAATCGTACCGGGTGCCTGACCTGGTATCGGTGTCAGACCGACATCATCAAAGCCGGCCGCATTGACTGCCAGAGTACTGTTTTCACGCTGCCACATACCCAGGTCGGTCGCTGACCGGCCAGCACTTACACGGATATCGCCCGTCGCCCGTACATCGGCACCGGAGTTTTCGCTACCCATGGTCACAGAACGCTCTGAACGAAGATCAATGCGACTGGCGCTGCCAGTCCAGCTGATACTCCGGTCATCTGCATCAAATTCGGCACCCGCCAGCAGGGCACCAGCCAGGAACAACTCCGGAGCCTCGATCAACAGGCGCGAGTTGTGGTCAGACACCCCAAGCTGAGAGTCGTCCGCCAACACCACACCCTGGCCAGATTCAATCACCACGTCCGATCCGGACTGAACAACCACGGCACCGCTTCGAGTTCCGACCGAGCCCATGGTCACCGCACCTTGGGCAAGCATGCTCATACGCTGGCCTGTCGCGGTCAGTAACTGGGCATCGAACACCGCAATGTCGGATCCGGCGGTAATGCCAACAGAACCGCCGAAGCGATTGGTACCGCTCAGTTCTACCGATGCCTCCGCCGTCATGGTCACGTCACTCCGGAAACTGCTTCCGGACCCACTTTGCGTGCCCATCACACCCGCAAGATCAAGGTTCCTTCCCGAAAGGTTCAGAAGCACCGAACTGAAAAGCCGGCCGGACTGGGCATCCAGAGCCAAGGTTCCGTAGTCAGAGACCACATCCAGACGGTAAGGCACACTGGCATCCGGCTCATCGTTCTGGATGATTTCACCGACAACATTGTTGATCTGAACGTCGTTAACGCCACGGATGTCGATAAAACCATCGCTGCTGAGTACCGTAAATTCAGCGGTTCCGTGCGTTACCAGGCTGGTAGCGCCAGCTTTCTCGAGGCTGCCTGCCTCGATCACAATGCCGCTGCGCGCGATCAACGATCCATGAATATCAAGGCGTTCAGCCGCCCTGATCGTAATCACCGCATCGTCACCCCGCGCAACCAGATCCCCTCTCAATGTACCGGAGGCGCCGAGGTTAAAGTCCACATTACCCGTCAGGGTTTCCAGTCGCCCTGACGCAGTCAGTTCCAGGTCCTGCGGGGCCACGGTCTGGCCGCCGCTGGAGAAATTGACTGAATCGTGGGCACGCACCCAACCGGCCACGGTTATCTGGCCGCCTTCACTACCTTCGGATACAAAGTTCACCCGGGAGCCGGCTGCACTGGCATCAACCGCATAGAAGGTATACGAGGACAGATCCCGGGACTGCAACTGCCCCAGACCCAGCATCTCTGTTACGTTGGCACTGGTGCCACCGGAGGCCACCTGAGCCAGTTTGAAGTTGACCTCACTGGTGAACAGCAGGCGACTGTCATTCAAACGGACATCGATGGCATCGGTTTTAGCGGTACTGTCGGAACCCTCGACCTTGAACTCGGTTTCTGCAATCGCAGCTTCCAGATCGGCTGCCAACTCAATCAGCCCGCCAGTGCGCTGTTTTGCCGCCAACTCCACCACACCAGTCAGGGTTTCCGTGCCCAGATCGATGGTCATGGCCAGGCGTACAGTCTCGCTCACGGTTCCACTGGCATACTGGGCAAAGCCATTCGCCAGTACCTGCTGATTCCAGGCCGGTGTCATCAGTTCAACATCGCCGGTACCACGCAGGTTGATCTGGCTGTTCGGGCGCAGCGTCTTCAGCTGCGCTGAACTCAGCAACTGAAGCCCGGGATCCTCATTGGTACCGCTGGCATCCCCAAGCCCACCACGCAAATCCAGCAGGCTGCCGGCGGTCAGGTCGCGCCCGACCTTGAGCTGGCCCTGGGCCGAAATCAACAGCTGTGAATTACCCTCACGGAAATCAACCAGTCGACCGAGCGTGAAGCCGTCTGCATCACGAACACGGGTCACATTCGCACCTGCCGCAATGACTGCACTGGCGGTGGCATTACTGGCCGAGCGGATATCGATCACGCTGGCCGCGCCGTAGGTCGCCACAAGGGCCGATCCTGGCAAGCGAACCCCAATCCCCGATTCGTGGGCTCCACCACCAATGTCAATGCGGTCTCGAGCCCGGAGCGTGCCGCCCACCTCAACCGGCTCGTTATCAATGTTAACCGTACGCCCACCCAGCCAAAGCTGGCCATCTGCCTGAACGCTTAACGTTCCTGACTCATCGCTCCAAGTGACCACATCATTACGGCTGGTACCACCGGCCAGAATTTCACCCATCAACTGGGCATCACCGCCGGTCTCCAGGGTGATCGATGAGCCACCGCCGTCTGGCGTCACCGCGCGAGACACTATCCCGGCCGCAGTGCTCAGCACCAGTGTCGGCCTGTTGCTATCAAACCCGGCTACGGTGCCACTGCGAACGGTAATATCGCCCGACGCCAGCACACTGTTGGTCAGCATCAGCTGCCAACCCGCCTCCAGGTCAATCTCCGAGCCCGGGCCTGCCCAGACGACACCCTCTGTATTGCTCTGACCACCGGCGACCGCACCGGCCCCCATATAAACGTCTTTACCGCCCCTGACCACAATGGACGTACCCGCTTCCAGGGTCTCGATCCTGGTGGTCTCGTCCACCCAGACACTCAGGTGATCAGCATTCGCGCCACCCAACTGGGTGCCATCCAGCGCCACACCACCCAGCAAAGTCACATTGCCGGTAACGTTCATGGCGCTTGCAACATAGGTGAAACGGTCTGACTGCAGGGTCAGGTCCGAGCTCGCGCCCAACAGATTGATATCGCCACGGACAATAGTGTCTTCAGCCCCCTGCACCACAAAATCCACGTTGTCGGCAAGCGTGGTCAGGGTTCCGGTGAGCAGGAAACCGAAACCACGTTGTCCGAACAGCTGATGGACTTCGCGCAGCTCGATGCTGTCAATAATGCCATCGCCGTCCGGATCGGCCCCGTACACCATGTAACGATTGCTGCCGTCGCTGACCACCCAGCGGTTGGGCGTTGAGCCCTCAAGGCCGGGCACCGTGGCATTGGTGTAATCCACGCCCAGGGTAAACGCCGTAGCCAACGGACGATCCTGATCGTCCGCATTGAAATAAACGGTGTTTTCATAGGTTTCAAAGCCGAGCTGCTCAGCCACATAGCGCTTCTGAGCCAGGCTCAGATCCTCAAACGCAGCGTCGGCCGCTGGCACAGCCACCAGCTCGCTCCAGGTAACCTGGTCGTTCTGGTAGTCCTCGCCTTCGGTGAATGACAGCGCAAAGCGGCTGGATGCGGGCTCATCGGCCTTGAAGTAGACCACGCCCCGGTATTCGTCGTAGCCCAGGTGCAAGGCCACCCGTCGTTTCTGCTGGTCGTCAAGATTTTCGAACGCTGCGTCCGGATCCGGTGCGTTCAGTCCCCAGTCTATGTCTTCAAACGCGTAATCCGCGTTAGTGCCTGTACCCTCAATGAAGGCCTCACGCCACTGTTCCGCTGCGTCAGCACCCGGGTTGAAGTACACCGTACGGGTGAATTCACTGTATCCGAGGTGTCTTACCACGGCCTCCTTTTGGGCATCATCAAGGGCAGTCCATGGAACTTCCTCCCCGGGCTCCGATGCTCCGACCCAAAGGGTCGCATTGGAATAATCCGGCGCCGGTCCTGTGACCAGTTCACGAACCAGACGCTGATCTCCCGACGCGTCCGGATTGTAGTACCAGTCGCCTTCCAGCAGGTCATAACGAAGGCTTATGGCAACCGCCGCTTTCTGTTCGGCCGAAAGCTCCGCAAAAGGGGTACCCTCGGCCGGTACCGCTACCTCGCCCCAGAAAATATCGGCGATGGTATAGTCCAGCGGCGCACCCTCTGTCAGCGTTTCCAGATACCGCTCACTCTCGGGTTTCTGGTCGTTGAAGTACACTTCCACCGCCGGATCCCACTGGTACCCGGTCTGCTCGAGAACAATCGTTTGCTGGGATGCTGTCAGAGCGTCGAAAGGGGCACCGTCTGCTGGGGCTGGCTCACTACCCCAGGCAATGTTTTCATTCTGGTACTGGGGAGCGATTCCCGTCCGGAAATCCGTGACAACCTGCTTACCTTCAGGCGCTCCCCAGTTCACATACACGGGTCCGCTCACCAGGGTGTAGTCGCCCTCAGTGGGCATGGGGCCCTGCGTAAAGCCGGTCACCAGCTCACCGGTTTCCGGGTTGTAAAACACCGGGCCGGTTTCCTGTGTGCCATCCGGCAGAATCACAGGGGCACCTTCAACCACCTGATAGCCCAGAGACTCGGCAACCCTGGCCTTATCAGCTTCGGAGAGATCGGCAAATTCGGTAAACACCCCAACGGTCTCGACACTGAAATCGGCCGAGTCGGAATCCAGAGACAGGTTCTCCGCGCGAATTAACGCGAGAATCTCTGCCGGGAGTTCACCACTGTTCAGACCATTGATCAGGTTGTCGTTGATTGAAAGTGTGGTTTCTGAAAGCGTCCGACCGAGGATCTGGTCAAAATACTCCTCGTGACCCCGCAGCGAATCGCCGTAGTTCAGGTTCATGTTGCCAGCCGAGGTAAGCGCGCCACCAATCAGCAACTCACCATCTGTGTCGATAGTCAGGGTTGCACCGGTTCCGGAGATCCGGGGCGTCTGGGTACCGTTTACATCCACAAACTCGGCACCGGAGGTTACGGCTGAGCCAACATCCATGTGAAGGAACGTTTGCGAATTCAGATTGATGGTGCTGTTATCTCCCCGGGTCGCCAGCACTGCAGCATCAAGCACAGTCAGGCCGGTTCCGGCACGGATATCAATGGTCGCGCCATCGGCTTCGAGAATAACCTCGGTGCCGATCCGAACCGCCTGGTTTGCATCTATCCGCAGTCTGCTGCTGTCTTCGTAGGTCTCGATCACGCTGCCGCGGTCAGCCACCAGGCTTACCGGGCCTTCACTGTAGGTTTGCAGGGCACCACCACCATCGGTCTGGTCAATGACAATATCAACCAGCCGATCGGCTTTGATCCAGCCACCGTGAAGCATCTGTTCCGACACAGTCAGATAGACCCGATCAGCGGTAATGCCCGAATCCGAAGCACCTGCCGGCCCGTGGACGTTGGTCCGACGAATCTGCAGCGATTCACCCTCTACATGGATATCACCGGTAGCCCGGACATCGCCGACAACCTGCACAAAGCCACCTTTCAGGACGGCTTTGTCCCGCAGTCGGGCATCAAACGTCGTCGGCGCTACGGCAAACTGGCGTTGGCCTTCGAAGTTGCGGATGCCCGCCCCGTCACCATCCGTCTGCAGCACCATGTAGGCGTCGAACGTCGACTGCTCAAGGTCGCCGATGGTCATCCGGTTGTCCGCAGTCTGATGGCCAATCTTCACCACGGCGAAGCCGGAGCGAAGGGCGTCCACATCCCGCATGGACAGGTTGAGAAAGCCCTCATAGTCCCGGGTGGAATAATCCATACCAAACCGGGTCTGCGCGGCGGAGCCGATCCGGTAACTTCCGGATTCGCTGTTGCTCCGGATGATCAGTTCGCCCGAACCCTGCACGGAATCCGTGCCGGCTCTCAGATCGATATCATCAGCATGCAGAACAATGGCACTCAGGCCAGAGGTCCTGATGACCCCGCTGCGATGGGTCAGAGTACTGCCCTCGGCAGCCAGGCGCAGATCAAGCACGCCGCTGGCAGCGATCAGTCCCCCTTCCCGGTCATCAAAGCCGAAGTAATCCGCAATGGCCAGATCATCCGCTTCACGGACAATGACATCGGCATGGTCAGATGTGCTGCTGTTCACAACGGTCAGAACTGCCACATCGGTGTTCAGCGTGCCGATCAGGCCCCGGCCGTATAGGGCCAGCCGCCCCTCCGGAGCAGTGAAGGTCAGGTCAGTAACATCAATGGCGCTCTGATCGTTGATCAGCGAGAGGCCACTACCGCCCCAGGTATTGTCGAGCGTTGAGGCGTTACGCAATACGGTGGCATTGGAAGAGAGGTCTTCCACATTAAGCATGTCGAAGTTGTTTTCGAGGTTGACCGTCAGGTCGCCGAGGGCGAAGGAGCCGGCACCAATTTCCACCGCCTCACCGGCGCTGTCGATGTCAAGCCAGGCCTGGTCGAAACCATCATTACCGACCAGCGTATGAGTACCGGCGGCATTATTAATGAACACATTGGTTTCGCCATCACCGGCATAAACCGTGTTCAAGCCATCGCCGTTGAGTTCCACCACACTGTCACCGCGGCCCAGAGTGATGTTGTGAACCCCGCCGGCGTTTACGGTAACCTGGTTATCACCGTCACCGGCATCGATTTTCTTGTTACCGGACGAAGCCACGATGATGCGATCATCACCGTCAAACGTGATGATTTCGTCATTACCCGACCCGACCCGGATGATCTCATCCGCGGCGCCACCAAGGTAACGGTTGTTTCCGTCGCCAAGGAACACTGCCACAGGATCGAAGTCAACGTAGTTGAGATCCTCATCGTAGAAAGGCTGGGCCGATTTGTTAATGATGTTGTTATTGCCGGAGCCGGAACGGAACACACTGTTGCCCGCGCCGCCGTATACATTGAGAGTGTCGTCGCCATCGCCCAGATCTATGTCGAGTCGTCCGGTGGCACCGGTCTCGATCTGAACAAAATCATCCCCTTTACCCATGTTGACGTTCAGGCCGGCAGTCAGGTTCGGGTCGACCATTAAACTGTCGTTGCCATCACCAAAATTACCGACAATCGTGTCTACACCACTGAACGTCTGACTGAAGCCAATCCCTTCAACAGTGACCGACCCGCCACCATTATCGATGAGGTTATAGCTCTCGGTGTTAATATCGTCGTAGAGTTCACCGCGGCGCTCAGCCCGGTCACCCACGTTGAGGTAGAGAGTGCCTCCTGACATTTCGGCCAGCACTGGATCCGGTCCCAGCCTCCAGGTCTTACTGCCAGAGAATGTGATACCCAGCGCGGTAACCGACAAGCTGGCATGGGCCACCGATGAGAAAATGCCGATGCTGGCATCGATACCCGCAAGGGTGACGGTCTTGGAGAAGAAACCGAGGTCGATTTCCAGCCCTACGGACCCGTAGAGGCGGCCGCCAAAGCCATTGTGGGCCAGCGTAAGCTCCAGACCGCCCTCGATTTGCAGGGGACCAAGGCTCACGCCGAAGCTGACCCCGCCCTGAATCAGAAATTCGCCTTTGCTGTTGATGTAACCGCTGACATCGACGCCAATCACGCCAAAGAAATCGAACGAGGCTTTGTCTACCCGAAGTTCGAAGACGTTGTCTTCAAAGGATATTTCACCGTCAAATTCACCCTGGAACGGCAGCATGAACAGCTTGCCATCCAGGCCAAAGCGGAAAGAATCACCTGCGATGGTTGCCAGCTCGTTACCAGCGCTATCCGTAGCAATATACGCCTGTGACCCGGTGTTTATCTGAATCTCAACCGTGGTCTCTGCCTGCAGAACGGCAAGGCCAAAGTCAAAGCCGGCTTTGGAGTACAGCGCGAAAGCCGGCGTTCCGTTTTCCACGGTGAACCGTGCGGCCCCGACAAACTCAATGTCGCCGAGAACGCCCAGATCAATATTCATATCCAGGGCAGCTTCAACCCCATCCCTGTCGATCTGCAGGCGAGCACCGCCGGACATGGACAACACGCCGGCCAGGTCCAGCGACGCGTTACCCTGAATGAACAATGACTCGGCAGAGACCGCTTCCTGGGTAAACCCGGTGCCGTTTTTATCAATCACGGTCACCGTCCGCTCTGATCCGGTGGTATTCAGGCGCAGGTTGAAGGCACCGGCAAGGGTAAAGACGCCACCGGCCTGGATCAGCACCGAATCCTCACCGGAGCCGCCGAGCGACAGCGCTCCGTAGATGCCGGCATCACTACCCGCCACCAGCCCGAGAGTACCGGTTGCACGGAGTTCTTCGAAGACCGGCAAATCGAGCTTCATATCGAGCGTCAGCTCGGTCAGAACCTCGCCATTCGTGTCACTCAGAAGGATAGAAAAGTTGCCATCGAGGTTCAGAGCGCCAAGCAGGGAGAGATCACCGGAACCGGACAGGCCAAGGTAGAAGTCCGCAGGCGTCTCTTTCTGCGGAGGAATGTTGCTGATCTCGAGCACGGCCGGAAGCCCCCGGCTCTCCTGAAACTCCACCGGTACATCGTACCTGACCACCTTGCCGGTGGTGTTCATGACGAACTGTAGACTATCGACGTTGAGCTCAACCGCACCAAGGTCGAGATTGATTTCCGACAAGCCAAAGCTGGCGGCGAGACCGCTGTTGTCGGCCACCAGCAAGGCCCGGCCCTTGCCCTCGAGGAATCCGCCCACAGACGCGGCTGCATCAATAAACAGTGTGAACTCTTCGTCCGTCAGTTTGACCTCAACCACACCATCCAGGGTCGCCATACCGAAGAGGTCAAACGCAGCCTCGCCCTGCAATCGGATCAGGCGCTCGTCGAATTCAAGGACAATCGGTGAGGCGTCATCCCCGGTTTCAATCCGGTAACCGGCAGCCACACTGCCGTCGGGTAGTTCGTAGCTCGACTGGCTGAAGTCCACCACAGCCATATCACCGCTCAGGGCCTGATTGAGATCCAGCATCAGATCATTGACTTCGGCCGTGACGCCGTCGATCCCCACAAGCCCCGCCATTTCAAGATTGGCCTGGGCAGCGAAATAGGCCGCCGGATTGCTTAAATTGGTGTCCAGCATGAAGACCGCCCCGATGTCCAGGTCTTCCACCGCCAGACCAATGGCGCTTTCGTCGCGACTTGATCCGTCGATTCGCCCTTCGCTGTTGGTTTGCCAGTATCCGCCAATCCCTGCGAACCCATAGACATTCGACATACCAATGGCCAGAGACGTGACCTCTCTTGTAGTGTCATTGGACAAAGTAACGACTTCACCGCCACGCTTGGTAAACGCGATAGAACCGGCAACCTGTAGAATACCCGCCAGGTCACCCTGGAAATACTCAACCTTCGCCTGAATGATTTCGGAGTCGAAATCCAGAAACACGGGGCTGTCTGGATTGCCCGTTTCAACCCGCAGGCCCTGATCACCGAACACCGGTTCTCCCGGTGCTGGCAATGCCAGCCCCTCAATCAGTGAACTGAGATCACCGTCCAGGATATCCTTGATCTCGCCCACGGCATTAAAGATGTCACCGACACTGCCAAGAGGAAGTCCGGGCGGCAGATCTGGCAGAAACTCCAGATCCGGGGAAGGCAGATTGAGCTCATCAAAAAAGTTTTCCGGATCAACCCCACCCTGCATCAGATCAATATGGGGCATTGGCAGGATCAGAGCCGCTTTTTCAAGCCCCTTTATCAGACCGGTATTGATGTTGACCTCAATACCTTCAAGGCGGGCATCCAGCACCTCTTCCATGCCCACAAGACCGGCAGAGCCCACACTGGCTTTGCCAGAAATATACTTGGGCAAAGCCCGTTCGATGCGATCAATCTTTACACCAGCGAAGCCGGTGGCCGTCATCAACGACAAACCCAAATCAACATCTTCGACCGCAAGACCAATAAAATCATCCGAGCCCGGATCCCCGATCCCGGCATAACCGCTGAGATTGGATGCCCCGAGCGTCATGATTTCGACATCATGATAAAGGGTATCCAGTCCGACCTCGCCAAGAATGCCGGTTTCCACTTTGACCAGTTGGCGGGTCTCGCCCTTGCTGAACGCCAGCGAGCCTTCGAGATGCAGGAACTCTGCAACCGAAATCTGGGCGTTCTCAACACTGGCGGCAATCTGAATACGACGGTCGTGATCAAGGAACACCGAGCCGCCCAGGGTAGGCATTTCGCGTCCCTGTTCTCCATAGGTTCTCTGGAAATCGATCCAGGCCAGAGCGTCTGTTTTCGGTGCCCGCGAGGCGCTGTTCAGCGCCACCTGTACATTCTCGAGCCGTGCCGTAAGCACAGGATCCAGACCCACCACGCCGGCCTGGTCGATCTGAAGTCCCAGTGCATTGAGGCTGTATTCGTCGTTCTTGTACTGACTGAACGCAAAGTCCACGCCACCGGCATAGATACCGATAGCACCGTCCGGGTCACCAATCCCGAAATACGGGTCACCGATACCCACAAAAGCATTGATGTCAGTGCCTGCCATATTGATAGTGTCGAAACTCTGGCCATCATCAAGGGCATCGGTTCCGAGGATAACGCCTTCCTCCCGGCCCAGACTGAAGGAAATATCGCCACTCAGATGAACAAAATTCTCTATGGCCAGCGTTGCGCCCGCCAGATCCACCGCAAAAATCTCTCCCCGGCTGCCGTCCAGATCCAGAACCAGTTCGCTGTCGCCACCGGTACTTCCTCCGATACCTCCGACATTGCCGCCAACCCCGAGAGGGATTGGCAGTGCCTTGGCACTGTAATCAATTACCCGACCATCGCTGGCTGTATTTATGGCGAGATTGGCCTGGTCGACCTTCAAGTCCATAAACGGCAGTCCCACCAGTCCCGCAAACTGAGTGCTCGCCTTGGCGGATACCCAGGCATCACCGCCCAGCCCCAGAACCACTGCGGCAGCAAGGTCCAGATCGTCTATGGCAAGCCCGACTCCCCCGTCGTTACGGTCTCCAAAACCGGCAAAGATATCCTGATTGGCGGCACCCAGGGTGAAATAGACAACGTCCTCAAGACTGCCGTCACTCAGTACCAGGGTTTCAAATTCAAGAACAATGTCGAGCTCATCCGTGAACTTCACCAGGCCGAACAGATCCACTTCGAACCCGCCATTGAAGCCCAGCAGACTACCAACCTCAGGCCCGATATCATCAAGAGTGAACGCCAGATCGAGGTCGCCGAAGGAAATCGGCGTCTCGGCCAGATCGATCCCGATCCCATCCAAGGGGTTTTTCAGGTAAGAAAGATCAATATCTGTGGCTGAGAGACCGATACCGGGCAGGCCAACAAAACCAAGCCGACCAATATCGGTCTGCATCATGGTCCACTGACGATTGGGGTTCTGACGGTCGGTAAGAATGCCGAGACCAAAATCCAGGTCGCTTATTTCGAACCCGAACCGACTGCTGCCGCCAAGGTCAACACCGACAAAGCCGTTGGCGTCTACAGCAGTAAACGTCAACGCATCAACCTGGGTGGTCTGGCCATCGGTCAACACCGCCGACTGAACCGACTGGGAGAAGGCAAAGAAACCATCTACCTGCACGACACCGAGCAGATTCAGGGACAAATCGCCCGAAACGCCCAATTGTTCACCAGCCATGTCGAGCACAATTCCGCTGGCAGACCCTGAGCCCGGCCCCGGAGCCAGGCGCACGCCAAATCCGTCATCCAGTTCTACCGAGCGCTGTGAAAAGTCGATGGAACGGCCATCAGCCGAGGCCGTGTTCAGGACCAGGTCCATGTCCCTGGCTTCCACCGTCAGAATGTCCAGGCCAGTGAAACCGACCTGACTGGTATTGGCCTTTGCAGAAATCCAGTAACGGGTCGGATTCAGCAGATCAACGGAAATGGCGAAACCAAACGCGGCCTCCTGAAGACCAAAGCCCACACCATTGGCTCCGGCGAAGAAATCCAGATCAGTCTCGGCAAACGTCAGCATCGCGACATCCGCCTGGGACCCATCGTCCAGATCCACCGTGATAAAGTTCTGGGTGATGGCCAGATCGACTGATACGTCGATAAAGTTCAACGCTTTAAGATTAAACGAGCCGGAGATCGCTGCAGTCGGCAAGTCCATCTTCGGCAGTTCCACCCGGAAGCTGCCGATGTCCAGAGGCGTCGCGCTGAAATCAATCAACGAATCATCAGTCGCCGCCCGGTTGAGGGACAGGTCGATATTGGTACCGGTAATTGACAGCAGGTCGGCACCCTTGAAGCCGGCACTCGCCGCAGAACCGGTGATGGTTGACCACTGCCGTGCCGCACTGCCGTCCACCGGCGCCAACTCAGCCATAGTCAACATCAGGAAGTCGACATTCTCGATACCGAACCCGATAGCCCCGGCGGTTCCGGGATTCACACCCACAAAGGCGGTCACATCCAGGGCGCCAATGGTCAGCAGGTCGACATCAACACGCTCGCCGGTATTCAGGGCCAGTTCAGTCTGCTGCTGTTCAAACACCAGAGTCGCTTCGGCATGCAGGAAATCAAACGCAGTCAGACTGATAAAGCCGGAAGCCCGAATGGCTTCGCCCCCGGTCATATCCAGCAAACGGGTACGGTCAGAACCGAATTGATAGCCAGCACCGGCCGAGGCCGCGAAATCCACAGTCGAGCCATCTTCAGCAGCGAGATTGATGGCCACATCCAGATCGGACCCACTGATCTGCACCAGATCCCCGAGACCATCAAAATTCACGTTGCCGGCGGTTCCCTGAAGGCTTGTCCAGCTCCGGCTACCGCCGGTTTCATCAAGCAGCGCGAGAGCAAAACCCACATCATCCAGAACGAGCTCGGCGGCACCTGCAATGCCCGCGTAGGCATCCAGACCTGCGGCACTGAGCACAAGGCCTTCTACGCCAACGGTATCGCCGGTGGACAAAATAGCGTTGCGAGTCAATGACTCAACGCCAACAGTGCCCGAAACCCGGAAGAAGCTGGTAATCGCCAGATCCACATCGAGGTAAGCAGCGATGGTTTCGCCCTGTCTGCCGTCCAGATCAAGAGCGTATATGGCTTCCTCACCAACCACTGTGCCCAGCTCCTGCCGGCTGGCGGTGTAATCGATGACACTGCCATCATCAGCGGCCAGGTTGATGGCGACGTCAACATCCCGGAAAGCGTCGATCCGGAATACGTCGTTATCGATTCCGGTTAAGCCGATGGCATCGGCGGAGGCTTCCAGCGAGGTCCAGGAACGGTTGCCACTGCTGAGAGCCGCAAAAGCGAAGCCGACATTCTCTAATGTAAAGCCGGTACGGTCGGCCGGTTTCTCCGCTTCAACACCCACAAAGAAACTGGCGTTTGCCGCGCCGAAACTGAGGCCAGAGGCACTCACCGTTTCCGCATCATTGCCGTCCCGCACCACCAGATCCGTATTCTCAACTCGCTGGAAGAAAACATCCGCCTCGAGGGTCACAAGGTCCGCCAGACTGGCTTTCAGACCCTGAGCCGCGAACGCGGCCGTATCGGCGTTCAATGCGCGGTCAAAGGTATAGGAGACGGCCCCAACGTTGATTGTCGTTCCCTTGGCAATAGCAGTTGCCTCATCCGTCGAATAGCGTACAGAAATGCTATCGGCGGACACGCCAGCCAGACCGGCGAGGCTGACATCAAAGCGGCCATTATCGAGCTCGAACGCCATCTCGCCACCTTCGGCGACCAACCCGAAATCCGCTTTCGACAGTCGGACATAACCGGCTGATCCCGCCTCCAGGGAGGCGGCAAAATCGTTACCTACGGCGACCAGACGACGCTCGTCCCCGGCGCCGGCACCTGTATCGAGGGCAAAGCCGATATCACCGCTGATTCGGACAAAATCAGCGACATTGGCACTGAAGTCTTCGAGCGCGAACGCTTTACTGTTGGCGGATACCGACTGTTCAAAGGTGTAGGCGATGGAACCGACCGAGAGAGTCTCACCCGCGAGGACGGTACCGGTGCTGTTGCTGTAACGGACAAACACGCTACCGGCAGACAAATTGGCAAGGTTGACGATATTGGCGTTGAATTCGCCATTGGCCAGCTCAAATACCACACCGCCGGCGGCACTGGACTTCAGCCCGAAGTCGGCGTTGGCAAGACTCAGGCCGGCGGCAGATCCGGCACTCAGGGACGCACCCATATTGTTGCCGACCGCGATGATCTCCCGGTTCTCATCCTTTCCCTGCTGCTTGAAAGCCAGATCACCCTCAAGGGTTACGAAATCAGCAAGGCTGGTCTTGAAACCCTTGACGCCAAAAGCCACGGTACTCGCACTGATGGCCTGATCGAACCGATACTGGATATCCCCCACTGACAACTCGGTTCCGGAATCTACCGTGGTTTTCGAATTGGTATACTGGACGATAACCTCACGGGCGGAAATCGCTTCAAAACCTGCGATGCTGGCAGAGAAGCTGCCTTTGCTCAGTTCGAAGGCGGTTTTCCCGGCACCGGCCATCAGACCGAAGGACGCACCAGTCAGGCTCAGCTCGATGACCTCTTCTACGCCCAGGCCAGCACTAACGTTGTTGCCTACCGCGACAATATCACTGGCAACTTTTTTGAACCCGAGATCTCCATCCAGGGTCACAAATCCGCCGACACTCGCACTGAAGTCTTTGACGCCGAAAGCGATCGTATTGGCCTCGATGCGCTCGCCGAAGGTGTAACTCAAATCCATGATTTCAACGCTGGTACCAGCGTCTATCGTCGTCGTGGCATTGGTGTACTGAACAATCACTTCACCGGCACTCACACCCGTCAGGCCTTCGATCGCCGCATCGAAGGTGCCGTTGCTCAGCTCGAACGCCAGCTCACCCGTGCTGTTGCTCAGGAACCCGAAGTCCGCATCCTTCAGTTCCACATAAGCCGCCTCACCCGCCGCCAGGCGCGCGGTGATCTCGGCACCGGCTGCTACCAGGTACTGCTCCGTGCCCCGGGTTTCGCTGCTGAACCCGAAGCGACCCGTCAGCCCCACAAAGCCCGCCACGTCGATGGTCAGATCGCCGACCGCTTCCATCACTTCGCCGCGACTGCCGTCCATGTCCAGGGTAAAGACATCGCTTTCAACCGCGCCGTTGCGCACATCCAGCTGCGTCGCCCGCTCGCCGGTGGCCTCATCGATCACGCTGTAATCCACCACCAGCGTACGCTCCAGCACCGCCTCCTGGACGTTGGTGAAGCCGGCCTGCAGCACCGACAGATCCACCGTCGCATCC
Organism: Marinobacter sp. DSM 26671; assembly: GCF_900112835.1. Classification (NCBI taxonomy): domain Bacteria; kingdom Pseudomonadati; phylum Pseudomonadota; class Gammaproteobacteria; order Pseudomonadales; family Marinobacteraceae; genus Marinobacter; species Marinobacter sp. DSM 26671. Next base: position 421,535 of record NZ_FONF01000001.1, read on the forward strand.
GGCGCCACCACAGTGGCCACTGCCGGCGCCACATCCTGGCCCAGCAGTGCACCGCCAAAGCGGATTTGCAGAAGCTGGCCACTCCACAGGTCCACCTCCGCCGAGACGGCCTCACCCACCTCGGTGCCCAGCTCCGCCATGGCCGCCTCCAGCACCGACTGGACCTCGCTCCGACTCATGTTGGTGGCCAGCTCACCGGTGGTGACACTCTGGCCACCATGGTTGAGGGCCAGGGTATAACGCACTACCGCAGTCTCGGCGTCGATCTTTACCTGCTGGACTTCACCCACCCGGGCTTCGCCTTGCACCTGGTTGAACGGCTTGACCACCGCCAGGTCCAGATTGCCGAAGTGGCTGGTGATGTTGGCCACATCGGTGGTGGCCAGATCGCCGGTGAAGCTCAGTTCAAATTCGCTGCTGCGGCTGTCGCTGTCCTCCGCCAGGGTCACAACTACATTGCCTGCGCCGAACAGGCCATCCAGCGCGTTCTGGATGTTCGTACGCAGCGTGCCGGTATCGTCGCTGTAGGCAATTGGCGCACTGAATTGGCGTTCGCCGTCTGCATTAACGACCGAGAGCTCGAAATCGCCCTCAGGCAGATCCTGGTCGACATCCAGCGACCGCACCTGCAACGTGCTGACTTCGGCACCATTGAAACCTGCGCCGAACGCCACTTCGTAACGGTCAATCTCACCATTAACCGAGACGGTGCCCCGGTCGCCCAGGATGAGATTATCGGCGGAGGTTGCCGTTGACAGAGCATTGGCAAACTCTTCGATATCCAGACCAAAAGCCAGGAGCCCAGTGGTGTAAGTCGTTCCGTCGATGCGGACACTGAGACGGAACTCACCGTCTGTCTCAAACTCGCGGTCTACCAACACCCGCTGCACCGGCGCCACGGGGCCTTCCCCGTCCACCACCGTGCGCACCTCGGCGCTGGCATTCTCCAGGTCAGTCGCCACCACCGACAGCGGCGGCTGGTCGCTGCTGGCCAGATCGCCCGTGAACCGCAGGTCCAGCCCCACCTGGCCACTGGTGGACTGCGCCGCGTTGTAACTCACCGCAATATCGGTCAACCCCGCCTCGGCCAGGGCACCCTGCACCCGGCTGGCCAGGGTGGCACCATCGGTGGTGTACTCAATTAAACTGGTCTGTTGACCATCGAATACCAGCGCAAACCGACCGCCCGGCACCGCACTGCTGTCGGTGGCGGTAACCTTCAAGGGCGCCAGATCTTCGCCGGCCAAATCGCCCTCGAAGGTGATCACGAAGTTACCCTTGGCGCTGCTGGTCACCGAAACCTCGCCATCCCGGCCCAAGGCGGTGTTCAGGGCGTAACGCAGCGTCGCCGCGTTGGCAATGTATTCCAGCCCCGTGGTGGTGTAAGTCTTGCCGTTGTGCTCCAGGCTCAGGGTGTAACTGCCCGAACCACTGGTTACCAGCTCCAGCTGCTGCACTTCCGGGCTGCTCTCGCCCGCGACCTGCTGACGACCGAAGCTGAAGCTGCCCTTCTCGGAGCTCATGCCGATGTTGCCCAGGCTCACCCCAGCCAGCTGGCCGGTAAACTCAATCAGGTAACGGTTGCCGATGCCGGTGAAAGCGCTATCTTGGCGCACCTGCACATCGTCCGCGGTCACGGTAAAATCCAGACCGGCATCGGCGGTATTCAGCAAGCGCAAAAACTCACTGGTCAGATCCTGGATCGTTTTTGCCGGATCCTTCGCCCAGTTGAAGTAGAACGGCGTCGCCGGCAGAGTCGGGTTGCTGGTAAAGAACAGCCGGAAGCGCTGCTCGCCGAAGGCCTTCTTGAACACCACCCCGTAGGTTTCGTTCTGGGCCACACCAATGCCGTCGGCCAGGGTAGTGACCGTGGCGCTGAAGCTGGACGCCCGGGCGGTGGTGTCGCCCAGCAGAATCAGACGCTGCAGCTCATTGACGCCCGGGTTACCGGCGTCCAGTTTGTCCACCCGCACCGTCACCGGCGCCGGCTCGTCCCGCAGGGCCTGGAGCACCAGCTCCTTGATCTCGTTGACCCCCGGGTTGGCGACCCCGGCTTCGGTCACCGTCGCGGTGGCCGGCGCTGCCGTGAAGCCCGCCGTGAGGTCATCAATCCGCGTGCCGGCCAGATCGCCGACGAACTCGATCTCGTAGCCGTCGTAGCGGTTGCCACTGACCACTACGTTGCCCGCGCCGATGCCGGACAGGGATTCGAGGGCAGCTGTCAGATCCGAAAGGATATCGGCGTTAGTGCTGTCACCCGTGAAGGCCACCTCTGCACTGGTCGTGCCTCGGCTGACCGTTAAGGTACCCGCAGTCTCAACCGGAACGCTCAGTCCCAGGCGGGTATTCACTTTGGTGACAATCTCGGGAATGGCGTCCAGCTGGATGCCCTGGTTGATGTTCACCAGCACCTGCTCGGCCTTTACCGTCAACGCGTCAATGCCAGCCAGGCCGGCGCTGCCGGCCGTGGCCTGCAGGGTGGTAAAGCTGCGGGCGGCATCGTCCGGGTCGCTGATCAGCGCCAGACCGAAGTCGAGGTTACCCAGTGACAGGCCAACCTGGTCCGGGCTACCGCCATTAATACCAGCAAAGGCATCCACGTCGCTGCCGCCGATGGTAATCAGTTGCGCCTGATCAATGGCCGAGCGATTGCCTTGGCTATCAATCAGACCTACTTCCTGAGCCCGCTGCTCAATGGCGAAGCCGCCGGTAACGCTGAAGAAACCGAACACGTCCAGCGCCAGATTGCCCGCGGCCTTCAGGGTCTCACCTTCGGAACCCTCCATTGCAAAGGCGATACTGCCGCCGGCACTTTCGATGGGGACCGCAAGTTCTGTGGCGCCTGCGGCGTAATCCACCACCGCGTTGTCATCATTGGCCTGGTTGATCGAGACACTCAGCTCGGTCGCCTCGGCGGTCAGTCCGTCAATGCCTTCAAAGCCCAGCTGCGCCGCACTGGCCTGCAGGCTGGTCCACTTGCGCTGGCCGGTTTCCCGGTCGGCCAGCAGGGCCAGACCGAAATCGGTCTCGCTCAGGCCCAGCCCGATCCGTGAGGCCGGATCCGAGCCGTTAATGCCCAAAAAGGCTTCCAGCTCGCTGCCGCCCACCAGCAACGCATCCACCGCCACCTGTTCGGCAGCGCCGTCGCGCTCGGCCAGGGTCACCGTCCGGGTGGATTGCTCAAACGCCAGAATGCCGTCCAGCGTCACAAAATCAAACAGGTTCAGGCTCAGATCGCCCGAGGCCCGGGTCAGCTGACCCAGGGCACCGTCACTGTCCAGGGTCACCGTGGTGCCAGCCCCGGCCAGCACCTCCAGTTGCCGGAAACTGTGGTCGATCACCACATCCGCCGCGCCGGCTTCACCGGCCACGCCCCGGTTGATCTCCACCCGCAACTGTTCGGCACTGACCGACAGGCCGTCCAGACCCACAAAACCCACCCGGCCGGCGTCCGCGGCCAACGTGGTGAACTGGCGCGCCGTCGCCCCGGGCGCCACCTGTTCATTGATCAGGGCCAGACCAAAATCCACTGCTTCCAGGGCAAAGCCCATGGCCTCGGCGGTGCCACCGTTCACACCGGCAAACGCCTCCAGACCACTGCCGCCAATGGTTAGTACCCGGGCGTCGATCTCAGTGGGCGCCTGCGCCGTCTCGCCACTGCCCTCTTCGACAATCACTCCGTCGTTCAGGTAGAAACTGGCGTTCTTCTGCTCAATGGCAAAGCCACCGCGCACCTGGAAGAAACCGAAGGCGTCCAGGGCCAGATTGCCGCTGGCCCGCAGTAGCTCGCCCTCGGCGCCGTCCATGGTCAGCTCCACCGAATCGGACGGGCCGGTGGCCACGGTCAGCGCCGTGGCCCGGCCGCTGTCCGCGTCGGCGGGATCAATCAGCCCGTAATCAATCACCGCATCACCGGTCTTGCCGGCCCGGTTGATCTCGACACTCAGGCTGTCGCCGCCCAGCGTCAGACCGTCAATGCCGATCAGTCCGGCACTGGCCGCGCTGGCCTGCAGGCTGGTCCAGCTGCGCGTCGCATCCAGGGTGTCACTGAACAGCCCCAGTGCCAGATCAACACCGGCCAGTTCCAGGCCCACGGCCTCATCACTGCCGCCGTCGATACCGGCAAACGCCCGCACATCCGAGGCCCCTAGCAGCAGCACCTCAGCCTGAACCTCGTCACCGCCGGCCAGGGTCAGATCCAGCGGCGCACTCTGTTTGGTCAGGGCAAAGCCACCGGCCACCTGCACAAACCCGAACACGTCCAGGCTCAGGTTGCCGGCCACTTCCAGCACCTCACCCCGGCTGCCGTCCAGACTCAGCGCCTGACTGCTGGCCGGACCGGTGAGGACAGCCAGTTCGGTGGCACCATCGCTGAAGTCCGCGGTGCTGCCGTCGGCTGCCGAACGGTTGATACCGACCGCTAAGGAATCAACCCCAAGAGCCAATCCCTCTACCCCGACGAAACCAGCGCTTCCGACACTGGCCTCCAGTGTTGTCCAGCTGCGTGCAGCACCCGACCGCTCAGTCTGCAGCGCCAGCGCCAAGTTCACATCCTCCAGCGCCAGGCCTATGGCATTGGCCTTACCGCCATTGATACCAGCAAAGGCATTCAGTCCCGAGGCGCCGATCAGCAGCTGATCCACCGCAACCACATCGGCCGATTCATCGGTGTCCGTCGCCGGATTATCGGCCAGGGTCAGATCGCCAAGCTTCTTCTCAATGGCAAAGGCACCCGAGGTCTGCAAAAAGCCAAACGCATCCAGCGCAAGCTCACCCCGGGCCCGCAGCAACTCCCCTTCGGTGGCATCCAGGGCCAGGTTCACACTCGACGGCTCGGTGCCGGCGCTGGTGTTCACCGCCAGGTTGCGGGCAGCGAAATCCACCAGACGGCCGTCCCCGGAAGCCCGGTTGATCTCAACACTCAGGGACGAACCGGACAGCGTCAGGTCATCCACACCCACCAGGCCCGCCATACCGGCACTGGCCTGAACCGCCACAAACGACTCGGACGACTCCGCCGCCCGGCTGGCCATAAAGGCCGCTCCGAAGGCCACATCGGTCAGTGCCAGACCGGTCCGGTCCTCACTGTCGGCATTCAGCCCGGCAAAGGCCGACAGGTTCTGACCACCGATGCTCAGCACCGACACCTCAAGCTCGCTGCGGTTGCCCGCCTCGTCCAGAACGGTCACCGTCTCCAGCGTATCCCGCACCGCCAGATCGCCGCCGAAGCGGGCAAAGTCGCCTACCTCCAGCACCGCCCCGGTCAGAGCCACACCACTGAGATCGGTGGCAGCCAGCTGGCCAAAGGTGTAACCCAGCTCACCCACCGACAGCGACTCACCGGTCCAATCCTGGCCGGTGTTGTTGTAGAAAAACGAAGCTTCAGCGGCGCTTAATCCGGCAAATTCACCCAGATCAGCAAACACGCCGCCCCTGGCCTCCAGCGCTATTCCCTCACTGGCAACAACAAGGCCAAGACTGGCGCCGGTGGCGCCCAGGCCAAAATCACCGACTTCGAGCGTTGCACTGGCATCCGTGGCAATGGCATTCAACACTTGCTGGTCTGTCCCAACCAGGCTGCTGGAAAAGCCGAAGTTACCGCTCAGACTCACCGCATCGCCAAGGCCGAGACTGATATTACCGGACACTTCCAGCAGGCTGCCCCGCGCCCCGTCCATATCTAGATCAAGAGTGCTACCGGTGCCGGTAGCGACCGACAGTGCCCTGGCACTGAAATCCACCACCAGATTCTCGTCGAGATTTGCCACCAGGTCCGGCCGGGCAACGGTTTCGCCGACCTGAACCACGGTCAGCGATGGCGCAGGCCCTTCGGACGCAGTTACCCCGAGATCACTGAAGTCGATCCCCGCCAGAGCGCCGCCAAACGTCAGACTGAAACCGTCGGTCTCATTACCGAGGACCACCACCTGCCCATCGACATCGTTGGCTGAGTAGCCGCCATGAGCGGTTGCCGCGGCCTTCAGTAATTCCTCTGCTGCCTGGGTCAGTTTGTGTCGGGCACTGCTGTCGGAGCGGCCTTTCAGCAAACCAACCAGAGCCGCTTCGCCCAGAAAATCCAGCGTCACCGAACCGGTAACGGAAGATGTCTCCAACAACAGTTCCGTGGCAACCTGTTCGTCTTCCTGGGCCACAGGCTCACCCTGGCTGCTAACGTTGCGGTTGACGGCCAGATCCAGCGCCTCCGCACTCAGGGTGAGGCCATCAATGCCAACCAGACCCACGCTGGCAACATTACCCTCCAATGCCAGCCACTTCTGGGCCGCGTTGGCCTTGTCGCTCATCAGCGCCAGGCCAAACTCCAGATCCTCCAGCGACAGACCAAGGGCTTCCGGAGTCTGGCCATTGACGCCGGCAAATGCCGAGACATTCTCAGCGCCCAGGGTCATCAGATTCACCGCGCGGTCGCTGCCGTCCGACAACCGGACCTCGGCGCTGGACCGCTCAAAGGCAAAACTGCCGGACACCGAGAAGAAACCTGCCAGCGCCAGATTCAGATCACCGAAAGCCCGCAGCAGCGGGCCCGCTGCCGCATCAAACGCCAACACAATGTCCGCATCGTCTCCCGTGGCCACGGCCAGAGGTGTCGCCTTGAAGTCGATGATCGGAGCGCCGCCGAAGGCCTCGTTGATCTCCAGTTTCAGCTGTTCGGCTGTGATGACGATATCAGCGGGAACACCCTCTAATCCGATACCCCCCGCGAGCCCCTGAAGTGCCAGCCAGCTGTAACCGGTCGCGGCCTGGTCAGTCAGCAGCGCCAGCCCCAGATCGAGATTCGTGAGAGAGAAACCCGTGCTGGCTGCACTGTCACCGTCAAGGCCGGCAAAACCTGAGAGACCCCGACCGCCAAAGGCCAGAACATCGGCCGATACGGCCTGGCCGTCGGCCAGCGTCAGGCTCTCTTCCCCACTGGTGATCGAGAAGCTGCCCTCGGCGCGGATAAAATCGCTGACCTGAAGGGCCGCGCCAGTTACGGACACACCCTGGCGATCCGTCGCCGCCAGAGAATTAAAGGTATAACCGACGCCACCAGCTTCGACGGTCGTGCCTGCCCAGTTCGCACCGGTATCATTGAAGTAAAGCGCAGCACCTTCAGCGGCCATCATCAACTGATCGCCAAGATTGGCGAACAAACCGCCAGAAGCTTCCAGTGCCAGACCATCCGGACCCGCGACCAGACCAAAGCTGGAACCTGTAAGCCCAACGCCGTAGGCACCGGCCGACATAACCGCCGTGGCGTCCCTGGAAACAAGCAGCAATTGATCACCGGTTTCATCACGCTGCAAACCGAATTCGCCGCTTATGCTCAGGTTATTTCCGACACGGATATCGCCATCCAGACCGACAATGAGGCTCTGGTCGGTTTCTGAATACTGCAGCAGGAAATCGCCGGACAAGGCCATCAGCCCGGCGTCAAACTCACCGGAGAATGACAAATCACCGGGCGAGCCGAGCGAATTGAAATAATCGATATTCAGGAAGGCGCCGATATCATCGGCGATGGTGCCGGTATCGACAGCATCATCAATTACAGAAAAGCCGGCGCTGATGCCAGGCAGGAATTCCCGGGCCACAAGTTTCAGTTCTGTGTCGGTCTGTTCCAGATCGAAATACAGATCGCCAGCTGAACCGAATAGACCAGTTGCGTTATCGAACTGACCGGAAGCACTGCCAAAGGTATAAATAACAAATTCATCTCCGGCTTCAGGCGTAAAGTCCTGCCAGAGATCAATTTCGAGCGTACCGCCAAAGCTCACCCCACCACTGACGTTGATCTGGTCATGAAAACTGTCGCCCGTGCCTGCACTGGTGCCGCCCAATTCAATGGTAACCAGCGCATCATTCTGGTAACCCAGATCGCCATCAATATCCTGAACGCCCGGCGAATAGCCGGGGCTGTGCTTGCCCTGGACCACCACATTGAACGGAGCAACGCCACTGCCTGCCAGCGTGTCGTCTCCCCCCACAACGATGGAGCCGTCACCCAGAATTTCCGAAAATGATTCCAGATGACCAAGATCGAATGCACCGGGCGCCACCACCAACTCACTGTCCGCCGGCGTATGACGATCGTACACTTCAACCTGCACATCCAGGTTTCGCTGATTCTCGGAAACCTCGTCCAAAACATAAACATCGCGCGTATCAACCAGAATATCCTGGCTGTCATCCCTCTGAAGCATGGCCTGCACCGCACCGAACACCGGGTCGGCAGACAGCAGAATACGTTGTTCCAGGGCTTCAAGTTTGAAGGAGTTTTTTACCGCTTGGGCGATCTTTTTACGCTTGAACATGGTGGCTTTGTCTCAGTCAGCAGGCACACGGGTTTCAGAGAAATCCTCAACCTACAATTAAAGACATCAACAATTTGAGTATCAATACTAATTTTGTTGCAAAAACTTACAGACAGGACGGTCCTGTCGGTTGTAACCTTACAAAAGACTGAAGGCGTCATGCGCCTCAACGGAAATGCAGTTCAGGGAGATCGGTAAGGCTCATGTTCAAACCCCAACAAATTCTTCGCGTGCTGGTGGCAGAAGCTCCGGGCGGAGAGATGACCAATCTGGTAGATTTTTTTCGTTTCCGTGGGTTTCAGTCGACAACGGTCACGACCTCAGATGTGATGATGCAAGAGCTGAAAGCTCCCGCCTACCATGTCGTCGTCCTTGACTCGGAGTACCTTGGTGGTAGCGGTGAGGGAATTGTTACGCAAGTACGCCGAATATATGGTTATCAGGCAGGCGTCATCGTGCTCTTGAGAGACGGGGGGCCAAAATCGCGGATTCGCGCTATGAATGTTGGAGCGGATGCGTGCCTTGAAAGGCCGGTAGATTTAGAGGAGCTGGAAGCGGTGGCATGGCAAATCTATCAACGCCTGAGGCTGAGCAATTCGACAATTGACGATACCGGAGCCTGGGCCTTTTACCCGGGTAGTGGGGTACTGGCAAGCCCCAACGGGCAACGCATCAACCTGACAGGTTCTGAATCCCGGGTGATCTCGGCGCTGGCTGAGAACTGCGGACGCGTCGTAAACAGACAAACGTTAATCGACATAATGGCTCCGGGTGGTGCCCCGGAGGACACCCGCCGACTGGACGTGGTCGTCAGTCGCCTCAGGGCTAAAGTCAAATCCAAATCGGGGAATGAACTGTCGATCAAGACGTTCAGGAACATGGGCTATGCGCTGTCAGACATCCAGGTGATTGCATAGCCCGATTGCGCCATTATCTCAGTCCCGTAAAGCCAGTTCCTGAACCTTGGCGATAGGCTCCCAGAAATACTCCAGCACGGTCCGTTTTCCGGAAAGCACATCGACCGTTGCCGTCATGCCAGGAATAAAGGTCACCGCTTTACCTGTTTCTTCCAGTATCAGTTCGCCCTCGATAGCCACGTCAACCAGATAGTAGCTCTGACCTTCTCTCTTTTCACCCACCACCGCATCCGGGCTAATGCGAATAACGCGGCCATCCACAGAACCGTATTTGGCCGAATCGTAAGCAGACAGGCGGATACGAACGGCATCGTCCATGCGAATGCGGGATATATCCTTGGGCATGATCCGGGCCTGAACCATCAGATCCTCCCCGGTAGGAACCAACTCAAGGATGGTATCGCCAGTATTCACATACCCCCCTGGAGTCCGGAAGTTCAAGCGGCTGACAATACCTTCCATGGGGGCACGAATCACGGTACGGCTCACCCGCTCTCGCAGTCGGGGAAGCGATTCAAGCAGTTCACTTTGCTCGGCCACCACAGTATTGAGCTCTTCCATGGCCCGCAGTTCGTAGGCCGCACGGGCATTTTCAATTTCAGTCTGTAGCTCCTCAATGCCGGATGACGCCTGATCGATGGCAGAGATTGCCTGGTCCCGGTCGCCACGGGCACTTTCAACTTGCCGCTGAAGCTCCAACAGGCGTGTCCTGGGTGACAGATTATCGCGCACCATAGGCCGTACCACCGCGATTTCCTCTTCGAGGAATCCGTCTGCATCACTCGGGAAAACAACATCCACAACGGTAACCAGGCCGCTATTCACAATAGCGGCTGCCTGATCACCACCGGCCGATACCTCCGGTGTTTCACCGGCCTGGCCATAGAACGTCAAGGTGTCACCATCGACACTCACACCGGAAAGTGCACCGCCCTCACCAACAGCAAGATCTTTTGCGTAATCACTCGCGAATTGGCGGGCCGCACTCAACTCTGCGTCGGTGCGCTCTACGTCGCCAACTGCCAGGGGTCCCGTGCCAAACTCAGTAGCAAGGGTCGTAAGCGTAAGAATCTCTTCTACATAAGCCAAGAAACAAGCAACACTACAATTGAGTATATATTTGTTTTTTAGTACTCTTTTTGCAGGCTTCTCAGTAAGAAAGGCAAGCCATGCCAATCGTTCAGGGGTAGAAAAAATGAAAAAAACCGGAGTGATTATCGTTGGCGAACTCGGAGGCCGGAGTGAGGCACTTGCAAAACATCTGGTGGCGCAAACATTCAGAATCTGCCAGGTGGACACACCAAAGCAAATGGCTGAGTTGCTGGACACGAGAGAGTGGCACCTTGCCCTCATCGACTGCGCTCTGCCAGGGGAAGGAGCCCATATCTGTACCCGACATATACGGGACCGCTATGCGCAATCGGTTGCTATCATCATGGCAATGCGGAGCAACCGGCTAGCTGAAAGGCTCAGAGCCTGGCGCTGGGGGGCGGATGTAGTTGTCGCCAATCCCTTAAACATTCATGAAGTCCGCCTGATCGTCAGGCAACTGAGTTTTCGCCTTTCACAGGCCTCGATGCATACCCAAAAAAGCTACCGGAGAGCCCGCCAAGACGCGCAGATGATAGCAGGGGGCCGGACTGATGCGTAATACTCTCGAACCTGGCGCTGAGGTCATTACCCAGGCGCGTCATGGCGGAAAAACCTGGAGAGCACCACAAGGGTTCCACTTCGCCAATGATGAGTACCTCGTCAAACTCACAGATGCTGAAATCATTACCTTCGCAGATCACCTACCCTTCGCTTTCCAGTTTACTGAGAACAGCTGGCAGGCACTCGGCATGATCGGCAATCCACACACCGGTAACGCCTGTGTCACATCGGATGGCCAGTGGCAATCAGGCTATATTCCGGCGATATTGAGAGGTTACCCCTTCGACATTACTGCTGACCAACAAGCAATGCTTGCCATAAGGGAGAACTCAGGCCTGGTCCTTGATAACTATGAAGGACAGCCCTTCTTCGATGCCTCCGGAAACCTCTCACCCCTACTCACCAAAACACGCGCATTCCTGGTCAAGGTTCAGGAAGGGCGACGAAAACTATCTGCGGCCATCCGTGAGCTGGACCGACATGGACTGCTGGCACCCTGGGAGAGTTTTTCTGCGCAACTCAGCTTGCCAGGAACAGGACCGGATCTGCTGCGCGTCGATGAGAAACGATTCAGAGAGCTACCTGACCGGGACTATCTGCGTCTGCGTCGGGCCAACGCGATCACACTGATCTATGCGCAACTTTATTCCCAGCGACGACTTCCGAACCTGACCCGACTGACCCAGTTACGCCACAACCACGAAAGCAATACCGACGCGCGGTACAGCGATGCAATGCAAGGCGGAACGAGCGCCGAAAATGAACTAATAGCACTGATCAGTAAGGAGATGCGTGACCTGAAATAAGGTAACACCAATCAACTCCAAAAAGGACCCTCCCCGGAGAAGGGTTTGGCGGGTTGGGGAGGGCTTTCAAGGGGTTGCCAAGGGTAAGTGAGTGATCCCGACCGCTGCGTGTAAACGAACGGGATTTCAACTTAAAGGCAAAATCATTATTACTCACCCCTGATCATTTGTAAACATTTTTAGTATACCTTTGTGTGCCGGCTGAATGGTTACAGAGTCTAATGCCTGCGGTAGCGCATTCGAATACGCCAGCCATTCCTCAAGACACGCTCATATAGCAGGAACAGCGCCAAGAACAAGGCTAGCATCGCCACCTCAGGTACCTGAAAATATTCACCCAGGAGGCCGACCCCTGCCAACAACGCTGCACTGCCGGTTATGAGCCCAAGCGTCTCGCGATCGGTAAACCCGGCTCTCATAAAAATATGATGCAGATGCTCCCGGTCCGCGATCATGACAGACTGGCCACGGGATAGCCGTCGAAGCATGATCGCCACCATATCCATCAGCGGCACAGCCACCAGCCATAATGCCGTCACTGGTCGCATCGCACCCGCCTCCGGATTAACACCTTTCGCCAGCAGCCAAACCACAGCAAACCCGATAAACATCGAACCGGCATCACCCATAAACACCTTTCTGCGCCAGGGGCGTATTTTCAGGTTCGCCATCATATAAGGCACCAGTGCCAGGGCCAGACCGGCGGCCAAAGCTACTTCCATCTCCAATCCGGCAGGCATGTAAAGCAACACCAGGGCTGCCAGGGTAACCAGGGAAAGGCTGCCGGCCAGGCCATCGATGCCGTCCACCATGTTGTAGGCATTGGTGGCTCCGATAATGGCGGCGATAGTAACAAGGGGCCCAAGCCATCCCAGCTCAACCACACCGTGACCCACCAGATCACCCAGGTGGGTGATATAAACGCCGGAATACATCACCAGTAAACCGCCCAGCACAACTTGAACGACAAGCCGTATCCTCGCCGGAATATCCAGGGCGTCATCTGCGGCCCCCACCATCACCAGGGCCAGAGAACACAGCCAGAACACTCCGTAGCCGTCCGTGAGTGGCATCAACAGGAACCACGCCAGAATCAGTCCCAGAAAGGCGCTGACCCCGCCGATCAATGGAACCAGTCCATTGTGATGCTTCCGTTCGCCGGGCCGGTCAATAAGCCCCACAACAGGTGCCAATGGCTTAAGGGCCAGCAGTGAGCCGCAGGCGAGCGTTGCGGCAAGAAAGCCGAGTTCGAGGGCAGAAAACATAAAATCTCCAGGCGCAAGCTGTCCATGGCAAGCCGGAAACTGCCTGCATAGGCAGCTTCCGGTTCACCCGAGAAAGGTTGGTTTGATGGTCTGTTGGTCAAAAGGCGGCGCTAAAAGGGAGAGCACCGGAAAACGAGGAACAACGTGGCAGGCGCTCAGCTCGTGTGGCTGAGATACCAGGGCAATGCAGCAGCGAGACCGGCTCGTATATCGTGGGTAGGCTGGAAGCCAAGGTATTCCCGGATCTTGCTGATATCGGCCTGGGAATGACGAACATCCCCCGGCCGGAAATCGCCGTAAAGCGGTGAACGGCTGTAGTCGCGCTTTAGGGCGGCCATTTCGCACGCCAGGGAATCAAACAATTCATTCAGGCTGGTCCGGTCCCCCACCGCCACGTTATAAACCTGATCCCTGGCTTCCTCGCTGGCCATGGCCGCCAGGATATTGGCCTGCACGGCATTGGCCACGTAGCAGAAATCCCGGCTGGTTTCGCCATCGCCATTGATGGTCAAGCGCTTGTCCGCGAGCATGGCGTCCACCCATCGGGGAATAACAGCCGCATAAGGGCCGTCGGGGTCCTGGCGCGGACCAAATACATTGAAGTAACGCAACCCTATCGCCCTGAACCCGTAGTTGCGCGCGAACACGCTGGCATACAGCTCATTGACCAGCTTGGTCACCGCGTAGGGCGACAGCGGCTCGCCGATACGATCTTCCACTTTCGGCAACGCGGGATGATCCCCGTAGGTAGAGCTGGACGCTGCGTAAGTGAAACTTTCGACCCCCTCATCCCGGGCCGCTACCAACATGTTCAGAAAGCCGTTGATATTGGCGTCATGACTGGTCAACGGATCATCCAGGGAACGGGGTACCGAACCCAACGCCGCCTGATGCAACACGTAATCCACGCCCCGCACCGCGTCCCGGCAGGTCTGCAGATCCCGGATGTCCCCTTCAATAAACAAAAAGTTCTTCCAGTTGGACGCGCCGACCGCATCCCGGACTTCCGCCAGATTCTCCGGATGCCCGGTGGCGTAGTTGTCCAGCCCCACTACCCGCTGCTTATTCTCCAGCAACCACTCCAGAAGGTTGGAGCCGATAAACCCTGCAACGCCGGTCACCAGCCAGGCTTTTGGCGACTCCCGCAACTGCGTCTGGCATTTGTTGAACGCTTTACTCATACATCCTTACCTCATCGCCAATCGTCAGGCAGCCAGCCGAAAAGCGTGCCCTTTGTAACTGTTTCAGGTTTCGTTGCCAGGCGACCAACTGCAGCATCGGCCACAGTGCCTGTGAATAATTGCCGTTTCGGCGAAGGTGGTTTTTCCATAAACGGCGAACGGCACCAGGTTCCAACGCGGGCACATCGGCCAGACTACCCGGGCTGAGAAGCTCCTCTGCCCAGTCCCGAAGCGGACCCAGCAGCAGGCGGCCAATATCCACTCTCGCCGCTCCGCCACACCCCTCCACCGCAGCACGGGGCACCTCCCAGAACAGCGCCTCTTTCAGCGGCCAGGCCGGCTCACCATCGCGCATTCGCACAGACACCGGGATACGCCAGGCAAGGTATAGAATCCGCGGATCCAGGAAGGGGTAACGCACCAAAGGCGCGGATTGCTCCGTTTTCATCACCGAAAGGCTGTCCAGCTCCCCGGGCAAATTCCCGATCAGGTCCGACAACAGCAACCATTCCTGATCGGTTAATTCACTCAATCCACGGGGAAGTTGTGATCGGGGCAAGGAGTCGATATCCGGAGACAGGAAGGGCCTTATGGCAGGATTGACCGCTCTGCGCGCCTCACAGAACTCCCGGAACGAGCTGGCGGCTAAACCTGCCGGCCCCCGAGAGGGCCACAGGGCCAGCGTCTGGCTTATCAGCCGACGTGCAGAGAGAGACATTCCGGAAATCCTCTGCCAAATCCGGGGCAGCCGGACATGATCCGGGCGGCCACCAAACAGCGCCGCAGCTCCCTCGCCCGCCAGTAAACGGGGCACTTCCCGGGCGGCATACTGTCGTAACAAACGGGCCGGCAGCAGTTCCGGCCGCCCGCACGGCTCCGGCGCCACAATCCCGTCATCGGCCAGCCCACCGGCAATCCAGTCGCACACGGCTGTATCAGAAAAGCTGAACGTGGTGTGCCGGGTACCGAGATGATCCGCCGTCACCCGGCCCAGACCGGGTAGGGTTGACCGGGAGCCGGATTCCAGTTCCAGGGAGAAACTCGGCACCGGAAGCAGGGAATCCCGCTGCATGTACGCGGCAATCAGCGAGCCTGGCACACCGTCATCCAGCAGGACGCCACAAGGGCCTGTCCCGCGCAGATAAGCATCAACTGACAACGACACCCTGTCAGTACAGCGGTATACCGCACTGGCCAGATCGCCATAGGGCTCCCTGGCCCGGGCGGATTCCACATCCAGATACGCCGACCACCACAGCCTGGGCTCAGGATGCCGACCCTGTGATAGATCAAACGCTGAATAGTCAACAAGACCACCGGGCGGCAGCTTGTGAACTCGGGATAGAAGACATTCGCCTGCCGGAACCTGACCGAATTCCAGAAACGCCGGCAACACATCCATATCCAGTTCCGGCGTATGCTGGCTGTCCACAAACAAATCAGCAGGGTGAGTACCGCAAGCCAGCTCACCATCCACGAAACCGTAGTAAAACGGCTGCTCACCGAACCGGTCCCGGGCCAGGGTGACGGTGCCCCGCAGCCTGTCGCGGATCACCAACACAAAGGGCCCACGGAGAAAATCCAGCGTGCGATCAATACCCCACGCGGAACATGCCAGGCTCAGGGTCTCGCCAACACTGCTTTTTTTGGCGCCCGGATGATGCTCACGGGCCGGATACAACTTGTCCTTCACATCAGACAAGTTGTCTACCTGGCCGAATACAGCAACCGAGTAATCAAGGTTGCGGACGTTCAGATTCATTGGGTACGCAGATTGAGGGTAAGGATTGAGTGGATGCCTGATGCCGATTTCCGGTAAACGGGCACGCTACCGCACGGGTTTGATACCACGCGGATTCAGGAAGCACAGAGAAAACGAACATATTTCGAATACGATACAACGCATAGTATACGCATATCAAGTACAGTGTAGACAAAATAAAACCACACCGCGTCCATAGGCCGGCGTGGTTGAGATATCGATTAAAAACTCACCGCAAACGAATCAAGCGCAACCGCTGCGCCCGGTCACTCTACGGTCACGCTTTTGGCTAAATTGCGGGGTTTATCGACATCGGTACCTTTCATCAACGCCACGTGATAGGCCAGCAACTGCAGTGCAACTACATGCAGGACCGGCGACAAAACCCCATAGTGCTCCGGCATCCGCAATACGGATACACCCGGCTCATCCTGTACCTGACTGTCTGCGTCGGCAAACACATACAGCATTCCGCCCCGGGCACGCACCTCCTGCATATTCGCCTTCAGCTTTTCCAGGAGGTCATCATTGGGCGCCACAACCACCACCGGCATATTGGCATCCACCAACGCCAGCGGGCCATGCTTGAGCTCACCGGCAGGATAGGCTTCAGCGTGAATGTAGGATATCTCCTTCAGTTTAAGGGCGCCTTCCAGGGCAATCGGGTAGTGATGGCCACGGCCCAGGAACAGCGCGTGATGCTTGTCGGCAAACTGCTGCGCCATGGTCTTGATCTGTGGTTCCAGGGCCAGCACTTTTTCCACCGCCACCGGCAGATGCCGCAGCTCCTTGAGATACCGCCGCTCGTTATCCCCTGTCAGCGAACCACGGTGCCGTGCCAGCAACAACGTAAGAAGAAACAAGGCCGCCAGCTGCGTAGTGAAAGCCTTGGTGGATGCCACCCCTATTTCCGGGCCGGCCCGGGTAATAAAGTTCAGGGCCGTCGCGCGGGTGAGGGACGATTCCGGCACGTTACAGATCGCCAGGGTACGGTGATGTCCGATGGCTTTCGCGTGCTCCAGAGCCGCTAGTGTATCGGCGGTTTCTCCGGACTGGGAGATCACCACAACCAGCTGACTGGCCCTGGCTACCGATTGGCGGTATCGGTATTCACTGGCAACTTCCACGGTGCAGGGGATGCCGGCAATGGCCTCCAGCCAGTAACGGGCCGTCAACCCGGCATAAGAAGAGGTGCCGCAGGCCAGGATCAATACCGAATCCACCGCCGCAATCAACCGGACCGCCCCCACGCCGAAACACCGGGCATCGAAGGCTTTATCGTTTCCTAACATCTCCAGGGTATTGCCCAGGGCGCGGGGCTGCTCGAAGATCTCCTTCTTCATGAAGTGGTCAAAGCCGCCCAGCACCACGGCTCCGGCATCCACACCCGACTGAACCACCCGCCGGGTTATACTTCGCCCCTGCTCATCGGTCATCTCAACCCCGTCCAGGGTCACCCGCGCCACGTCGCCGTTCTCCAGATACATGATCTTGCGGGTCACCGTTACCAGTGCAGAGGCATCCGAGGCGGCGTAAAACCCATCCTCAGCCATGCCAATCATCAGCGGCGAGCCCTCCCGCGCCAGCACCATACTCCCTGGCTCACACACCCGTACCACCGCCAGTGCGTAGGCCCCCTCCAGCCGGGTGACCGTATAGCGCACAGCCGCAAACAGATCACCATAGCCTTCGCCGATCTCCCCATCCAGGCAGGCCTGAATCAGGTGGGCTACGGTTTCGGTGTCGGTATCCGAGGTGAAGGCATAGCCCAGAGCCCGCAGCTGCTCGCGCAACGCTTCATGGTTCTCGATAATGCCGTTGTGCACAACTGCCAGGCCGCCGGAAACATGGGGGTGGGCATTGCGCTCCTCCGGGCCGCCATGGGTGGCCCAGCGGGTGTGGGCGATACCCAAAGACCCCGAGACGCCCTGCTCCGCCACCCGTTCTTCCAGCCGGGATACCCGGCCCACCGCCCGCAGGCGCACCAGTTCGTCATTGACCAGGGCCAGCCCGGCGGAATCGTAACCCCGGTATTCCAGTGTTTTCAGGCCACCAATCAGAAACGGCACCACGTTCGAAGCGCTTACCGCGCCAACAATTCCGCACATAACTATGTCCAGCTATCAGGTGTTCAGGAGCAACCGGGCTTCACCCAGCAGGCTTTCCAGGTGCAGCTCATCCACAAAACTTTCCGCGTAAATCTTGAATAACGCTTCGGTGCCACTGGGGCGCGCGGCAAACCAGCCGTTGCGGGTGGACACTTTGATCCCTCCGATAGGCGCGCCATTGCCCGGAGCATGGGTAAGCACCGCCTCAATCGGATCACCCGCCAGGTAGTCGGTATCAATGTCGCCCGGCCCCAGGGCGGCCAGGCGGGTCTTGTGGCGGTCTGTAGCAGGCACATCAATGCGGCGATAATGGGAGGGGCGGTCACGGGCCATCAAGGCCTGGTAATAGGCCGAAGGCGTTTTGCCAGTCACCGCCAGAATTTCCGCCGCCAGCAGGCACATCACAATGCCGTCCTTGTCGGTACTCCAGGGCTCACCGTTAAACGTCAGAAAACTGGCCCCGGCGCTTTCCTCACCGGCAAACGCCAGCTCGCCACTGGCCAGCCCCTCTACAAACCACTTGAAGCCCACAGGCACCTCATACACCTCATGGCCATGATCTCCGGCCATCCGGTCAATCAGGCCGGAGGAGACCAGGGTCTTGCCTACCTTTAATGAACGGGGCCAGGATGGCCGGTGCGAGAGCAGATAATTCACACACACCGCCAGGAACCGGTTCGGGTTCATCAGCCCCTGGGTATCGGCAATGCCGTGGCGGTCGGCGTCCGGGTCATTACCGAAGGCCAGATCGTAGCTTGTGGTCATGGCCAGAATATTGCCCATGGCATGGGGGCTGGAGCAGTCCATGCGGATTTTGCCATCGTGGTCCGGCGGCATAAACGAGAAATCCCCGCCCAGGTTCCGGTTCACAACATCAATCCCCAGATCATGCCGCTCGGCAATGGCATCCCATACCCTGAGCGCCGCGCCGCCCATGGGGTCAACCGCCAGTTTAAGATTCGCGGTGCGAATCGCGGCCAGGTCGACAACCTGCTCCAGCGCCTCAACGTAAGGCGTCACAAAATCCCAGGGCGTGGCCTGTTTCTTCGCCAACGGCAGAGACATCCGCTGCACACTGCCATGGCCGCCCGCCAGCAGTTCATTGGCCCGGGTTTCAATCCAGGCTGTCACACCGGTGCCTGCCGGGCCGCCATCCGGGCCGTTGTACTTGATGCCACCGTCCTCCGGCGGATTGTGGGAAGGCGTGATAATCAGCCCGTCCGCCAGTCCCGCCTGGCCGGAATCCAGATAAGGCGCGCCCTGGTTATGGTCGAGAATGGCAAACGACACCAGCGGCGTCGGCGTATAGCCACCGCAGGCTTCCAGGCGAACCTCAACCCCGTTGGCCACCAGCACCTCCACCACCGTGTCCAGTGCCGGTGATGACAGCACATGGGTATCCCGACCCACGAACATGGGCCCGGTAATGCCCTGCTCGCGGCGCCAGTCTGCCACCGCCTGGGTAATCACCAGCAAGTGATCCTCATTAAACGACCGGGCCAGTGATGACCCACGGTGCCCCGAGGTGCCAAAGCAAACACGCTGGGCTGGTACCTGCGGGTCCGGCTTGAGCCGGTGATAGGCAGACAGCAGTTCGGAGATATTGATCATCGTGTAAAGACACCTGTGATAGCGGATAATGCGGAAAAGCAGGTATGGGCAGTGGCGCAAAGCAAGAATGTTGTCGGGGCCAGGAACCTGAATCGCGTTTTGAGTGGTCACTTATAGCGACCATAGCAGGGGGCTTACGTGGGATTTTAGAAATTCAGAGTATCGAAAGCGTCGCTACAGGCCCTGCGACTCTTCCAACCGTTCATTCATTACTCAGAAATATGAGTGTACATAGTCCGGAGAGTTGATTCGGCATCGTCGGCCAAATCAATCAGTGTAAAACCCTGCCTTTCATACAGCTCAATAAGCTTCGGAGAGTCCTCGCACTCGAGGATAATGATACGTCCACCGACAAGGGCTTTAGCAGCTGAAACTACGGAATATACTTCATCAAGCAGTTTGAGGAGGTTCACCGGATTCTTTTCGAGACCGGTGTTTTTGCCTATTTGGCCAATCAAAAATGCTCGTATCCGCTCAGCATTCTTGCTTATACCGTCTAATTGTTTGATCCGACTCTTACTGAGTACAGTGTCTTCCAGCAAGAGTTCCTTAAAAGACACTGAAAAGTAGCCGAGGATTTTCGCCGTTGCATCGTCAATCACCAGATAAGTTCTGGCGTTCGCAGTTTTTTCAAAGCGGATAGCTTTTGAGGGCTGGGTGAGGAAGTCTTCAACATCAGGATTACGACAGCAACGAAAGCTGCTGAGGAGTTTCAGAGTTTCATCTTCTCCGAACTCTCTCAGCAAGTCTCCAAGCTGGACAATCGTTGTTTTAATAGCCTGATACCCCGTTTACTCTCAGCTTTATAGTCGCGCTTTTTAATTCTGACGATGCGGGGGTGCTTAAGATCGTAGTGAATCCGGTCGATCGATTCTTTATCCCTGACTACAAAGCCTTTATCAAAAGATACAGTAGCCATAGGCACCTCTCTGATTAAAGTTCACCTATGAGAATAGCAGAATTAATGCCCAACCCTCAATCAATTCTCCTCAACGCCCGAGCCACCGCCCCAGAAATTCCTTCAACGCCTGGCCGCTGTCGTCCAACGCCGCGGCCGAAGGCAGCCAAAGCCGCCAGACCGGCCGGTTAGCTACCGAATGGTCGGCGGCCACGGGAATCACCTTCAGGCCCCGGGCCCGGAACAGGGCAACGGCACGGGGCATATGCAGCGCGGAGGTCACCAGAATCACCTCCCCGATGCCCCGCTTGCCCAATAAGTCGCTGGCAAATTGCGCGTTCTGCCGGGTCGTGCGGCTGTTTTCCTCGAGCAACATCGCGGACGCCGGCACCCCCATATCCAAAAGAAAGCGCTGCATCGCCTCAGCCTCGGACATCCGGCTGAACCGGGCGTCACTGCCACCGGCCAGTATCAGCAACGGCACCTTGCCGGCGTGGTAGAGCCGGGCCGCATGCCACACCCGGTCGGCACTGGCACCCATGTCCGGGTACAGATCATCGTGCCCGGCAGGGGCAATGCCACCACCTAGCACCACGGCGGCTGATGCCTGGGGCACCTCGGCCATGACCAACGACGGGTACGGGCTTTCAAGAGCGTTTCGCAGAAGAAGGCTCGCAGCCGGCAGGGCCCAGACCAAGAGCCAGACAATGGCAAACCCGCCGGACACAACCGCCAGCCGGCGGCAACGAAAGGCAACCAGAAAAAGCGCCAGGCCGCCGAAGAACAGGGCGGTGCCCAGCGGGGCGATCAAAGCCGCCGCGACTTTAGAAATGAAGAACAAAGCTTTGGTAATGCCTGTAGGACAAAACTCAAGAAAGGTAAGGGAAACTGATGCTACCCTGATCGAATACTAGCTATCGTGAAAACCGGCAAATGCCGTACAACGCTCGCGCTGATATTTCAGGTAAAGCCGTGTATCAAATAAACGGCAGGAACGAATGTCCCGAGTCGGCAACGCAACCTCGAAGTCTGACTGGGTCGCCAAAGGCTGGTTATCTTCAGGCTCCTCACCTTTGCCAGTCGAATCAGAGCGCTGGTGTTTTTCATAGAGCTGGTCATAGTAATCAGTGATCACCAACTCAAGCGACTCCTTGCTCCTGAAACCGCTCATATAAGGCAAAATTCTGACCATGTCATTCGTATCCGACGGATCAATTGCACCGGACAGATACCCCACATAAACCTTCCGATCGGTCATCGTCAGACAAATCGGTTTTTCCTCGCGTAGGGCATTCAGAAGGATGCGTTCGAGATCCGCGTTCAGATATTCAATGGCATGTTTTAACGGTCTGCGCGAGGTGAGGCTATAAAGAGCGATCGGTATCGAACTGCCACCTTCAAGGGTCGCCGCCAGCGACGATTGCCAGTCAGCGGGCCAACGCCTGATAAGTTCCGCCCAATTCAAAATGTAACCGCCCAACAAGCCCAGCGACAGGCAAAGAATCATAGAGGCGATGAGCATCTCTGAAATGATTCCACTGCTCCAAGGCAATGACGATGTCATCTCTGGCCAAATTGCCAAGACGCTTTCTTGAGGGAGAACCGATGAACGGAAATGCAGTACAAGGGCAAAGGCAAGCACAAACAGCCAGACACCCCAAAAGGCAGCTCGAAAGTAAATCCGCTGAGGCGGTTGTCTGAGAAGCAAATACCTTGTCCAATGCCAGGTCGACACAAAAACATAACCCGACATTACAGTAAGAAAAGCGATGAGAGCTTGAAACATCCTTGTTTCCGATCAGATCCTATATGTAGGTTGCAGGTAGCAGAATACAGACATATGGGCCTGCCGGACTATGCCTGGGCTGACTTGCCCCGGTAATCCTTGGCGGAAAGCTCCCTCAGCTTACGGACATCGGCAAGCTGATTCCGGACAGCAGTGGACCTCAGCACTTCATCCGCTTTGGTATAGGCGATTCCATCACCTGCAACATAGAACGGAGCGTGTTTGATCCCGTTTTCACCGGAGTGTTTGCGGAGCGCATGGATCAGCCATTTTTTCAGAAACACGAAAACACCTCATTTGTCCGCAACAGTATTTTTTACCAGTCTAACCCTGATCCCACATCCGTGCCAACCTAAGGGTACCGACCCAGCAACCACCCAAGGTTACCAGCCTTATCAGCTATTCAATCACTCCCAAACAAATCCCGCGTATAAACCTTATCCTTGTATGGCTCCAGCTCCGGCACCAGCCGATTGGAGATAATCACATCGCTCACCTCCACAAACTGCTGAAAGTCGCGGATCACTTCGGATTTGAAAAACTCGTTTGCAGTAAGAACCGGCTCAAAGACCACCACAGTAATGCCCTTTGCCTTGATGCGCTTCATCACGCCCTGCACGGCCGAGGCCCGGAAATTATCCGAGCCGGCTTTCATGATCAGCCGATACACGCCCACCACAGCCGGCTTGCGGCGAATGATTTCATCGGCGATGAAATCCTTGCGGGTGCGGTTGGCATCCACAATTGCCTTGATCAGGTTGTTGGGCACTTCGGAGTAATTTGCCAGCAGTTGCTTGGTGTCCTTGGGCAGGCAGTAGCCACCATAGCCGAAAGAGGGGTTGTTGTAGTGAGCACCAATGCGCCCATCCAGGCATACCCCCTCAATAATCTGGCGGGTGTTCAGGTTATGGGAGGAGGCGTAGGTATCCAGCTCGTTGAAAAACGCCACGCGCATGGCCAGGTAGGTATTGGCAAACAGCTTGATGGCTTCGGCTTCCGTGGAATCCGTCAGCAATACCGGCACATCCGGATTCCGACAGCCTTCCCGCAGCAGCTCCGCAAAATGCTGGCCCTGGATGCACTGGCTGCCG
The DNA here is from genome assembly GCF_900112835.1 of Marinobacter sp. DSM 26671. Taxonomy (NCBI): domain Bacteria; kingdom Pseudomonadati; phylum Pseudomonadota; class Gammaproteobacteria; order Pseudomonadales; family Marinobacteraceae; genus Marinobacter; species Marinobacter sp. DSM 26671. Next base: position 444,925 of record NZ_FONF01000001.1, read on the forward strand.
ACCACAATCCGGGAGGGATACAGATTGTCATACAGCGCCCTGCCCTCACGCAGGAATTCCGGCGAGAACACAATCCTGTCGGTCTGGAAGGTGTCGCGCAGCTGCGCGGTATAACCCACGGGTACCGTGGATTTGATCACCATGGTGGCCCGGGAATTCACTGCCATCACATCACGGATGACCGCTTCAACCGAAGCGGTATTGAAGTAGTTGCTCTGTGGGTCATAGTCCGTGGGTGTGGCAATCACCACGAAATCCGCCCCTTCATAGGCCAGTCTCGTATCCGTTGTCGCTCGCAGTGACAACTCATCACCCCGGAGAAAGCCCTGGATCTCATCGTCCTCAATGGGCGATTCGCCGCGGTTGATCATCGCGACCTTGCCCACATCAATATCCAGGGCAAACACATCGTGGTTTTGTGCCAATAGCACGGCATTGGACAGACCGACATAGCCGGTTCCGGCGACAGCGATTTTCATAGCAGGTTTCCGTGTTTCAGCGGGGGGAGAAAGAGAAGGTTTACAGTCGCAAATCGGAATGCTCGGCGGGCAGAACACCTTTAAGGTCAAAAACCAGACCGTTTTCCTGTAACAGTGCCCGGTATTGGGCACCGGAGAGGCAGGCATACTCATTGTGGGCGACGGCCAGCACCACAGCAGCGTATTGCCCTGGCTCAGGGTCACTTACCAGGGTAATACCGTATTCCTTCCGGGCCTCGTCCGGTTCCGCCCAGGAGTCGGTGACATCAATCCGGCAGCCGAACTCTTCCAGCTCGGCAATCAGATCCACCACCCGGGTGTTGCGCAGGTCCGGGCAGTTTTCTTTAAAGGTCAGGCCCATCACCAGCACCCGGGAACCGGCGATGGTCAGCCCGGCCCGGATCATGGCCTTGATCAGGGCAGATGCGGCGTAGGCCCCCATGTTGTCGTTGATGCGCCGCCCGGCCAGAATGATCTCCGGATGGTAGCCAATGGCCTGGGCCTTGTGGGTCAGGTAGTAGGGGTCGACTCCAATGCAGTGGCCACCCACCAGGCCGGGCTTGAACGGCAGGAAGTTCCACTTGGTGCCCGCCGCCGCCAGCACCTCGTGGGTATCAATGCCAAGACGGTGGAAGATCATCGCCAGTTCATTCATCAGCGCGATATTCACATCCCGCTGGGTGTTCTCGATCACCTTGGCGGCTTCCGCCACCTGGATGGAACTGGCCATGTAGGTGCCGGCGGTAATAATGCCCGCGTACAACAGGTCCACTTTATCGGCAATCTCCGGGGTGGAACCGGAGGTGACCTTTTTGATGGTCGTAACCCGGTGTTCCTTATCCCCCGGGTTGATCCGCTCAGGGCTGTAGCCGGCAAAGAAGTCCTTGTTGTAGACCAGCCCGGACACCCGCTCCAGCACCGGCACACAGACTTCCTCCGTGGCACCGGGGTAGACGGTAGACTCATAAATCACCAGATCCTCGGGCTTGAGCACCTTACCCAGGGTTTCACTGGCGCGAACCAGTGGTGTGAGATCTGGAGCGTTGTATTGGTCAATCGGTGTCGGCACGGTAACAATGAAAATGCTGCACTGCTGCAGATCTTCCACTCGATCCGTGAATGAAAGATACACCGCCTCTGCCAATTCCTCACCGGACACTTCCCGGGTTTTGTCGTGGCCGCTCTGCAGCTGCTGAACCCGGTCGGAATCAATATCAAACCCGATCACCGGGCGCTTCGAGCCAAAGGCAGCCGCCAAAGGCAAACCCACATAACCAAGGCCAATAACCGCAATGGTTTCCTGCATTCAAAACTCCATGTTTAAACAAGAAAAAACGAAAAAAACTGTAGAAGGAGTCAGATGAAAACCTTCATCTGACCCCGTTCTTACTCGGCGAGACTTCGCCTACATCCAGGCTGCCACTGAGACACTGCAAATAAGCCCGCACCACAATCGCCTCATCAAACTCCGCTTCCATCAGCCGCCGCGCCGCCAATCCAGCCTCCTGAAGCTGCTCAAACGACCGCTCAATGGCCAGAATCATCTGTTCAGCCAGGGAATCCGCATCCCGAACCTGGCACAGCCAGCCGGTCTTACCGGCGCGAATGGCATGCCGGCAACCCGGCACATCCGAGACAATGGCCGGCCGGCCCATGGCCGCCGCTTCCAGCACCGTGCGGGGCATTCCCTCCCGGTATGAGGGCAACACCAGTACATGTGCCTGGCGCAGCAACGGGCGAACATCGTCGGTCTCGCCCCGGTAATCGATATACCCGGCCTTCACCCAGGCATCCAGTTCTTCCCGGGTAATCGCTGTGCGGTTGGAAACCCCCAGAGGCCCCACCAAAAGGCAGCGCGCTCGCGGGTACTTCTCACGGACCAGTTCAGCCGCCCGGGCATACTCCTGAACACCTTTATCCCCCAGCAGGCGGGCTACCATCACAAAGGTAAAGGGAACCGGCTGCGGCAAGGGGCTGAAGACAAAACGGGCGAGATCCATGCCGGAACCGGGTAGCACGTGGGTTGGCGTATTTCGCAGCAACCCGTGACTCATAAACAGGTTATGGTCCTCACGGTTCTGGAAGAACACCCGCCGGGCCCCACGGTTGGCGATGCCATACAGCGAACGCACCCGGCGGAACAGCCAGCTATCATGAATAAAGGCGGTGCCCAGGCCGGACACGTTATTGGCGTAGGGAATGCCCAGTGCCCGGCACACTAGCCCGGAATAGATATTGGCCTTGACGGTAAAATTGAACACGAAAGCCGGTTTCAGGCGCCGGATAGCAGACCCCAGGGCTAGGAGGCTGCGGGCCTCCCCCAGAACACTGGTGCCCTTGCCATCCAGAGCCAGAGGCTGGTGGCACACCCCCAACTCCTGCTCCAGACGGCAGGAAAATTCATCGATGGGCGACAAAGCCACGACGGTATAACCGGCCGCTGTCAGGGCCAGGATGGTGCCGCGGCGAAAGTTGTAGAGATACCATGAGGTGTTAGAGACAAGCACCACCGGGCCTCCGGCGGTAGCCGGAGGCCGATTAAGGGAAGTCATAGGTAAATTCAGCAGATAGTCAGCGTTAGGCCATGGGCAGGCCCGGGAACAATCAGGCTATTGCACCAGCCAGATCATTTGATAAGGAAGCCAGGCAAAGGCATGCGCGGCAAAGTTCAACCAGACAAACTGCACCAGTGCGTAGTAAGCCACAACACCCAGAACAATCATGGAGCGCCAAAACACATCATTACTTATCAAGTGCAAGCGAGCAAATAAGAACAACTGGATCGGGATCAGATACAGTGCCACCCGATCCGTCGCTGTCGAGGACAACAGCACCAAAGGAATACAAACGATGGACAATACCGCCATCCACCACCAAAGACGGCTCTCTGAAGGTTTCAGGTCAAGCCGATTGCGAAGCAGAACAAACAACAGGGCCGGCACTGCATTCATCATTACCCGGATAAAGCCGCCCGAGGACTGATAATCCGCCTCCACGTAGTTGGTCCAGAGTGCATCTGCAGAATCAAACAAAAACAGATAGCCCCCCAGCAGGGTCATCAACCCCACCCAAAAGCCAACCCAGATCCGGTTTCCGCCGGATGCCAGAGCGGCTATGGGTATCATCAGCACAGCGGATTTATGAAAAGCTGCTGCAATCAGAACCCAGAACACGAACGCCCGTAACTTTCCGTCTCCGAGCGCGACCAACCCCAGCAAAACAAACCCCAGCGCCGTGGCCTGGCGGGTATACCCCATGGCCACAACCATAATCAGGTAAGGCACAGCCACCAACAGAGCCAGCCAGGGCAGTGGCTGGCGAAGGGCAAACCGGATCACGCCGGCCATCAACACCAAGCCACACAGCCCGTTCACCCAAAAGATCGAACCACCCAAACTGCCAACCAACCAGTTCACCAGGTAGTAGCCTGGATCTCCCCGTTTTAAAACCTCAGGGAAAGTCAGGGCCGAGCCGCGTTCCAGGTAGTCGAGATAGGCATACCAATCACCTCCTACCTCAAATCGCAGCCCGATGGCCAACGTAAACACAACCGCAATGAGCCAAAGCACACGTTGCCGAGATCGGGCATCAAGGAGTTCGGGGGAAAATACGCCAACGGCCGGGATAAGAAACAACAACCAATAAGGAAGCATTCAAGCTCTATTCACAGAGGGTGAAACCAACATCAACGAACAGACGGTTGCCAATGCCGTTGCCAGGCCAGGAGTTGCAGCACCGCCCAAAGCTGCTGGGCATAGTGGCCATGGCCTTTCAAATGCAAATGCCAGAGTTTCCGAATGGCCGCAGTATCAAGCATTGGAAGAGACGATAAACTGAGAGCAGAAAGCAGATCTTCTGCCCATTCTCTCAACGGCCCATGCAACCAGTCATCTAGCGGAATCGCAAACCCCATCTTGGGCCGCTCAATCAGTTCCCTCGGAACATGGCGATAAAGTATCTGGCGCAAGGCCCACTTGCCCTCACCATTTCGCACCCGCATATTCAATGGCAACTGCCAGGCAGCTTTAAATACGTCTGGATCAAGGAAGGGTGCCCTCACCTCAAGGCTGCTGGCCATGCTGGCACGGTCCACTTTCACCAGCACGTCATCCACCATGAAGTTGAGGGTATCCATCAACATCATCCATTCCACCTGATCAAAGCCTGCCAAGGCGGGATACAGATCCTCGACGCCATTGCCAGATCGGCAGTCAGGCCTTAACAACTGTTCAGGGTGGCGATTCATAGAGGCCAGGCCACCGTAAAGCGCCCGGTCTGAGCCACAGGCAAGCACATCGGCCAGCTTGTACAACTTCTCGCCAAAGGTACGAATCCGGTACCTGGAAGGCAGAACCTTGCTGCCCAGGGCCATCATCCGATCGTATCCAGACGAAGGAACCAGTTTCAGCATGCGCCCCAGGGTTTGCCGCATCGGCAAAGGCATTCGGCTCAACTTGTGCCACACTCTCGGCACCCAGACATATCGGTTATAGCCACCAAACAGCTCATCACCCGCATCACCACTCAAGGCAACCGTTACATGCTGACGGGTAAGGGCTGATATTAGACAGGTAGGTAATTGAGATGAATCAGCAAACGGCTCATCGTACAGCTCAGGCAACTTCGGCACGAGGTCCAAAGCCATCTGCGACGTTGCCCTGAGTGTTGTGTGCTCTGTACCAAGGTGGGCCGCAACCGCTGCGGCATGTTCTGACTCGTCATAACGAGGGTCGTCAAAACCCACCGAAAAGGTTCGAATCTTCTGGCTGCTCTGGCTCTGCATCAGCGCCACAATGAGCGAACTGTCTACACCACCGGAAAGAAAGGCCCCAAGGGGTACATCTGCCGCCATCTGCTGGCTAACCGAAGCAGCCAACGCCTGCTCTGCATTGTCCAGGGCCATGGCAGGGTTATTGTTCCGGCCCTCCAGTGCAATGCGCGCCGCCCCAACGGGAGACCACCACTGCAGCACCGAAGGCAGCACCCCGTTACGGGCATCCGAAAGCGATATTTTCAGTAAGCAGCCCGGCGGTAGCTTGAACACACCCTTAAAGACACTCTGTTGCCCGCCCACGCAACCAAAGCGGAGGTAGTTCTCTACCACATTGGGCTCGAGCTCTCCCCTCCATCCCGGGGCCCGCTGAAGCGCTTTTAGCTCAGAACCAAACACCAGTGCACCCGCCACCAAACCATAATAGAGAGGCTTTTCCCCGAATCGATCCCGAGCCAGGGTAAGCATTTGCTCTTCGCGATCCCACAGGGCAATGGCAAACATACCGGTTGCCATTTCGAGGGTTTTTTCGACGCCCCATACGGTGAACGCACAGAGCAAGGTTTCAGTGTCGGAGTGTCCCTTCCAGCCTGTAGGTGCCCTCCCGGAAGACTCCAGCTCTCTGCGAAGTGCGCTGTGATTGTAGATTTCGCCGTTAAACGCCACCACAAAGCGTCCACAATCCGAATGCATGGGCTGATGGCCTGCAGGCGACAAATCCACAATCGAAAGGCGCCTATGCCCCAACCCCAGACCTACCGGCAGATCTTCCCAAACTCCCGAATCATCTGGGCCGCGGCGAGTAATAGCTTCGGCCATATGTTCCAGAGCAGGCTTGAGAGCAGTGCCGGAAGGAGCGCCCGTAAAAATACCCGTAATGCCGCACATGATTCAGGCGTTACCCCGCTGCTGCACGACGCTCCGGAGAATACCGGCCAAAACCGGGGCCTGTACCTGCAGAGAATACTTCCGCTCCACTGCTTTCCGACCGGCCATTCCAAGCTCGGATTGCAGGGGCCTGGAACTGAGAATTCCTGTCAAAGCCTGCGCCCACTCGCTAACCGATTCAGCCAGTTGCCCACAGCAGTTCTCATTCACGATCTCGAAATTAACCCCAACCGGCGAAGCCACCACTGGAACACCACAGGCCATATACTGAATCAGCTTGTAACCACATTTGCCCTTTTCCCACGGACCATCTTCAAGTGGCATGATGCCCACATCCATTTGGGCAACGAGGGCTGCTTCGGATTCTTCAGTCCACCGCACAACATCCACCGGAATCCCTGGTAATTGCTCCCGCACACTCTCTGTAGCTCCAACCAGCAGCAAATGAGCTCCCGTTTCGTCACAGACTTTTTTCAGAGCATCCCGAATATCGACGACATAACGCTGCGTGGAGGGCGAACCAATCCAGCCAATTATCGGCTTCTTGGGTTGATCACGTTTTCCATATTGATATCGTTCGCTATCCACCACGGTAGGAATTCGTTCAATACGACGCGCACCGGCCTTTCGTGCTCGCGAACCCAGGTACTCGTTACCGGCAACGACACAGGCAGCATTGCGCATCACCCCATCAATTTTCTTTCCCAATAACCCTCTGATAAACCGGCTTCCAGAGAGATCATAGTTATGGAAAACCGCATCATCGTAATCAACAACGTAGGGCTTACCGAACAATCTCAGCAATCGCTCTGCAAAGGCTGGAAAATAGGGAAATACTTCGTACTCAATCCACAACACGTCATACCGAAAGACTGTCAGCAAAACGAAAAGCCGCTTCAAATACAACACAAGCGAGCGCATCTTCGAACGTCGCCCTTCCGCGTAGAGTTCTGTGAGGTATTCGTCATCAAACAAACTACTTACCGTAACCTCGATACCTTCGTCGGCCAAAGCAGGAAGGTATTGCAAGGAGCGCAACCGGGAACTGGCTCCCATGCGAGGGTACTTCGATAACAGCAGTACCTTCATTTGAGAATGTCCCGGTAAAGCTCCCGATAGGCTTGGGTACCCGCCTGAAGAGAAAAAACTTCCTCCGCCGCACACCTGCAACGCCCAGGCAACTCGGGATCCTTCATCAGCTCCTCTAGCTCTCTAGACGCCGACTTCATCGCTTCCGAAGTGCCCTCAGTCACCAAAACACCCACACGATATTTCTGGATGATTTCGGCTACATCCCCAACACCCGGGTTAGCGACAACGGGCAAGCCACAACCTAGAATTTCCGCCATGCGGGTTGGAGATCGACCTAACTCAGAGACCTCGCCGCCGGCATAAAACATGACCGACGCAGCATGCCGTTGAACAGCTTCATGCACATCGTGAGAAGGCATCGAGTAAATTTTTAACCTTTCATTGAGATCGTCAGCCAGACTCAGGTGCTTTCTTACCTCACCGGGATCATCCCGAGTAACAATTTCAAAACTTGCAGTCGGTTCATGCGATCCAATCTCTTGAAAGAAAAGCCGGAGCCAATCCAGGCGAAACCAACCGCTTAGCACTGTGCCCAAACAACTGAAGACAGCCCCGTTTTCTTCAGCAGAATTTCTATCTTCCGCATCTAGTGGCACAAATCGGTTGAGGTCAGCACAGGTTGGAATGACAACTAACTTCTGGTCTTGAAGTTCATCCGGGTAAATTTTACGAAGATAAGATGCCGCCGAATTGGTAAGCGAAACCACCACCGCGGCGTTTTTCAAACATGACCGCTCAACCCAAGTAATCGCCTTGTGCATGATCGAACCGCGTTTCAAGCGACTTGCAGTGATCAGCTCCTCCGGCCACAGCGCCCTCATATCAAAGATAAAGGGCGTACCGGTCAGCTTATGAACTAGCAAGGCAACGGAAGCAGGAATATAGGAGCGCGCGTGAATCAGTTCTGCGTTACCCCTGCGGACTTCCCGAAGGCACAGGAACAGAAAAACAATCATGCTCCAGGCTGGAGCAATCACTTTTGGGCGATGGTGAAACCGCTGTGGCAGCCAACGGATTCCATGCCTGACGCATTCATTCTGTACACTCTCGAGTGCTTGCTGGTTTGTTCGATCCTCTGGCTTTTCGAAACTAATCAGAGAGACTTGGTGATTTTTTGATAACCCTTTCAGATAGGAAAGAACCTGGCTTTGGCCAAGAGGCTCCAGCATTCCATTGCGGGTGATATACAAGACCGTTTTTTTCTTCAAAGAAAAGCCCCAAATTCAACTGGCAATTTTTTCTGATCAAGAATCAGCGAAACATCACATCGAGATACTGTTGGGCGATAACATCAAGCGAGAAATCTCTAGCTCTCCTTTTGAGAGCATCCCTATCAGGCTCTTCACGAAGGGAGGCTAGCATTCCGGACGCAAGGGCTTCGACATTTGCCGGAGATACCAATCTTCCATATCGCCCCTGCTCTAAAATCTCCGTCGGCCCAACGGGACAATCCGTACTCACAACCGGCAACCCATACTCCATGGCCTCAACAATCACATTCCCAAAGCCCTCATAATCCGAGGACAATACAAACAAATCAGAGTGGGCGTACCAAGGCCCTGGGTCTAATGAAAATCCCGGGAGTAGAACCCTGCCGTGAAGGCCAAGGCCATCAATCTGCCGCTCTAACTGCTCACGCATTTGCCCCTCCCCAAGAATACAGAGGGTTGCCGAAAGGGAAGCTGGCAGACGAGAAAACGCTTCAATCAGGAGATCATGCCGCTTAACCGGCTTCAGAGTACCAACTGTGAGAATGATCGGCCCTGGGCACCCGCTGAGTTGTTCGGGGCACGCGGCATTAACGTTGACTTTCCCTAATGCGGCCGGGTTATGGATTACCGTGAACTGTTCGCGGGGGAGGCCGGACAATGTTGCCAGATCGTCAGCAATACCGCAGGAAACAGCGACTCTCACATCTGCCAATGGGTAGCACATACGCTGGGAGGCCCGCATCATAAGCCGGTGCAATCGCCCATAGCGACCATAGGCAATGGACAAAGGCGAGTGTTCGCTGATAAGAACGCGTCCCTTATACCCAGCCAGTCTAGCAGCAAAAGGAGCAAGTATCGTAAGAGGCCACATGGCGACGATAATCGCGTTTGGCTTGCTCTCTTTTAAATACTCCACCAACCGCCAGAGAACGCTTCGAATTCTGGCGGATTTCAAATCTACTACTTTTGCCGATGCCGGTAGATGGCCCAGCAACTCTCCAGTGGCATTCTGCAGAACGAACTCTGTTGAAACACCTGCGTGCGCCCACTCATCAGCTAAGTTTACGTGGAGCCGCTCGGCGCCACCAGGGCGGAGGTCTGGAAGAATAATAGAGATCAAAAGCCAATCCCCTTGCTCTTTTCATGGATGCAAATTACAAAGACATGGTTCCTATTTGATTTAACACTTTGTCACGAACCATTTTTGAGCTCTCAACCACTAAAGCAGTTGAAGGGGGAGAAACCCTCCGAATTTTTTCTTTCACAATCCGACCGACTTCATCATCTACAAAATCACGCAAATCTATAATCCGATCTTCCTGCGCAACCACTGACCAAACACCTTCAACTTTCTGGTCCCAGTTTATACAAACCGGATTACTTTTAGAAATATAGGACAAGATACCCACATGCATCCTAGTTGCAACAACTCGTTCGATACTTACCAAAAATCTTAGCAGTCCATCCAAAGATTGTGGATGAAAAATAGCCACTTTAACTCCGGTCTTTAAGTAGATAAAAGATTGTATACTTATGCATTCCTGATAATCTTCATCTGAACCAGAAGTAAATAGACAAAAATCAACACTATCCTTGCTCAAAAAGTCATAAATTCTGAAATAACCTTCAAGAACTTCATCCCTTTCTATTGAAGCACTATCTAACTTACCTGCAATCATCGAGTTAATGCTCATCACATTGATAGCAAAAGAACCCGATCTTCGAACACCTTCAACAGGCAGATAACTATTTTTCAGTGAAAATGCTAAGTCGGGAGTAACAAAACACTTCCCATTCACTGGAACTCTATTCAATGTCCGTTTTAAAGATTCAGAATCTCGAAAAAATAGGAATTTGCTTCTTTTTAAAATACCATCTACAAGCCACCAAGTTAGACCATTCATCCTACTATCAACACCAATGCCCAAAAACACGTATGGAACATCTAATTTTTTCAATATTTGATCAAGTACAAGTAATCGATCACAGAAAAGTGATGAGTTATTTTTTATAAGCTGACCGCCCCCTACAACTACTAAGTCCGCACCCCGAATTTCTTCCAAACACTTCTCTCTATACCGAACTCGCTCTCCTAAAAGGTACCACCGGATCCTAGCTTTAATAATTGGAGGTATAAATTTAGAAAACTTTCGAGATAAGAAATGAAGGTTGGACGAATTGAATTGACGGACATCTTTTCTATGTGACGGCACTGTACTGAATGGTAAAAATTTAACGGAGTAAAATGGCGAGAGAATATCATTTAAGGCGTCGGCAATTGCTCGATCACCAAGATTCTTAGAGGCACTTTCCGACACGATCACAGCAACAGGTTTTTTATTCATTTTACTTCACTAACTTCATATTCTTAAAAAACAAAAGTAATGTTTGTTTAATATCGAATTTAGGATGCCTGAAAATGAAAAAACAGTCACTTAAGCTCAACCTACTCCCACTTAAACTTCTTAAGCTAACAATTCGAGCCCTTAAATCAGACTTCATCCAACTGCGTATACTTTTCACTTCACTGAAATTTAGGAGCCCAAGCTCTGCTGCCTTGGAAAGATCGCTTTCATATTGATCATAAATTTTCTCTATTTTCATCGAGATCAGAGACTCAACGCCACTTAAGTTGTTATCATGCCGTCTGTATAAAACACCTTTCTTTGGTGACAATATATTATCCCCCATGATCAAAGACCTTAACAGCAGTGGAGTATCTTCTGTCGGACAATCCTCTCTCAAGGGACCAAAAACTTTAAATAGTTCTTTTCTAAATGCCCGACATGCTCCAAATGTTACATGAGTCCACGATAACAAATCATTAAGACATTGAACGCTTTCGGCATTCTTATTTTTCGAAATAATTTTCTCTGAAACCACTCTTCCGTCTTCATTAATAACGTCGCCAGACATAAGCACTGATGTCGCCGTTGGATTTTTACAAAGCAATTCAACCGACTCGGCCGTTCTCTCCGGAAGTGAGACATCATCACCCGCAGCCAGAACAACGATTTGGCCATTGGAATCCATCAACACTGAGTTAATATGAGCGGCTAGTCCCAAATTTTGTCGATTCCGTCGCACCGAGACTCTATGGTTGCCCTCATAACTTGAAACCACATCCTGCATAATTTCGAACGACCGGTCCGTTGAACAGTCATCGGACAAAATAATTTCTAAAGGTTCATAGGTCTGAGAAAGCGCCCCGAGAACGGCATCACGAATATATTTCTCTTGATTAAACGCAAATAGGGCGAACGTCACTACCGGGTGTTTGCAATCTGTATCTTGTATCATTTTACAATCCTGATCGGCCAGCCTAGTCTGGCATATAGTTTATAACCTTTACCCGCCAACCGGCCTTCCGGTCCTGTTTTCTCCAATACAATTCGCAACCCCAGAATACCAGTTGCAACTGCAACTAATGGTGAGAAAATAAAGCCGACGGTCGGGACTATCAGCGATACAGCCAGTAGTCCGATCGCTAATAACACCTGCAATCCGAATAATTGTAGGGAGAGCGACTGCCAACGAAAGCTTCGCAAATGCCTAACTAGAAGGTAAACCGTGACGAAATAAACGATGTACCCCAGCAAAAATGCTACACCGGTCATATCAAGACCAACTATTGGCAGCAGCAACCAGATCAACGCCAAGAACACCAGATTAAAGCTAAGTTCCATGAAGAAATATATTCGGGCATGAGCACCCGCAACAATCGCAAAACTCATCGCCCAACTGGCCAGCTTGAACACATTTCCAACCGTCTGCCACTGCAGGAGCGTCGCGGCTGGCCCAAAGTCACTGGCATACAGAAGAGTAATGAGCCAAGGAGCCCAACCAATCAGCAGCAATAACACGGGTCCACCAATGGCGAGACCCAGTTGCGCCTGATCGTTCATCAACCGGTTGGCCGCGTCTCGGTCGTGAATCACTTCAGTCAGTCGCGGGTAATAATCGGCACCCATGGCGCCGAGCAGGAAACCGACGTAGGTCATGGTAATGCCCCATGCAGCGGCAAAATAGCCGGCAGCGTCTAATCCTAGCTCCCGGGTTACTATTGCTCGCACCAGTAACAGCGTCCCCGTTGTTGCAAGCCCTCCCGCCATGAATGCCGCACCAAGGCGCGCCATCGGCTTCCAGGTTGCCCATATCTCTTTGAAGCCGATAGACGGACGGTCAGCTTCCCGTGGAAGCTTGCGAATAAAAAACAAAGCTGCCAAGAGGTTCGCTAGCGGTTGCACAATTAAAAACCAGATCAGGCCGGCCCGTCCGAGCCACCAAACCGCCAACAAACCAATCAGTGTAGCCGCTATGGCACCCATGACGGTTACCCGGCCCAGATCACCGATTCTTCGCAGGCCCTGAAGCAGTGTGGTGTGTGCCGTCGCCAACAGCATTAACAGGATGGCGATGCCTACCAATCCAATCTCAGTGGAGAGAGAGGCATCGCCTGTCAACCAAACCGCCAAGGGCTTACGAAACACCCATACTGCGACCATGGCCAGCGTACCTTGCACCAGGTGAGCCGCCAGAAGGACGCGGCTAACCCGGTTCAACGTCTCCGCGTCACCCTTCGCACCGGCGATTTGCCTAACTCCACTGGAGCCCATCCCTAGACCGGCGGCATTGCCGACCATCTGCTGGAGGTTGTTGTAGATTCCGAACAACCCGATACCAGCCGGCCCCAAAAGCACTGCTAAAACTTTCATGCGGATGATGGAAAGGAAGATATTGACCACTTGGGCGGAGCCGATCACCAGCATGGATCGGATCAGGCCGCGCGAGTTAGAGGCGTTGGAAGTGCTCATTAGAGGAGATTAGTCGCCTCTACCACTTGACTCACCTGCTCAGGTGTCAGGTGTGGCCCCATAGGAAGGCTAAAGACCGAGCGGTGCATTTCTTCCGTCAGCGGTAACGCCATTTCAGAGAACGCCTTGTATGCTTGTTGATGATGCGGCGGCACCGGGTAGTGAATCAACGTCTGCACGCCCTGCTCAGCCAAATACTTCTGCAGTTCATCTCGATGGACCGAACGCACAACAAACAAGTGCCAAACATGGCTTTTGCGATTGCCTACTGCAGGCAACTGAATACGCGGACTATCAATGTGCGCGAGGTAATACTCCGCCACATTTCGCCGGCTTTCGATTTCGTCATCCAGATTGCGCAGTTTTACCCTCAGCATGGCTGCCTGGATCTCATCCAGCCGGCTGTTTACGCCCTGATAGAGATTTTCGTACTTCTTGTGGCTGCCGTAATTCCCCAGCGCTCGGATAGTTCTGGCCAGTTCTTCGTCATCGGTGGTTACGGCACCCGCATCCCCCAGTGCTCCAAGGTTTTTCCCTGGGTAGAAGCTAAATCCGGCCGCGTGGCCCCAGCTGCCGGCTTTTCGGCCACCTATGCTGGCTCCGTGTGCCTGGGCGGCGTCTTCCAGTACCAGCAGGTCGTGTTTATACGCCAGTTGCATCAACTCTGGCATTGGGGATATCTGGCCATAGAGGTGAACGGCAACGATGGCTTTGGTATTGGGGGTGATGGCCGCAGCGGTTTTTTCAGGGCACAGGTTAAAGGTGGCCTCGTCCGGCTCGACCAGTACGGGCTTTAACCGGTTTTCGGTTATGGCCAGTATGCTCGCGATGTAGGTATTGGCTGGCACGATAACTTCGTCGCCCTCTTTCAGTTTGCCCATCTCTTTCCAGGCTCTGAGGGTGAGGGTGAGCGCATCCAGGCCGTTGGCTACGCCTATGCAATATTTGCTGCCGCAGTAGTCGGCGAACTCTTCTTCAAAAGCTTTGACTTCGGTTCCCTGGATGTACCAGCCGGAGTCGATTACACGGGTGGTGGCGGCTATGAGTTCGTCTCGGTACTGAGCGTTGAGGGCTTTAAGGTCTAGGAAAGGGATCACAGATTACCCCTCGGGAAGAAAGATTTGTGCGGTTCCCGACGTAACAACCTTGTTCCGAACTTTACACAAAGTTTCAAAGTCTACCTTCTTCGACTGCAGATCAATTCCAATAACAGTTACTGAAGCAGTAACTGTATCCCCTAAATAAACTGGACGTTTGAAGTTCAAACTTTGTGATACGTAAACACAGCCTTTCCCGGGTAGCTGCGTTCCAAATATTGCCGAAAAAAAGCTAGCAGAATGGAACCCATGGGCGATTCTTCGCTTAAAACGGGACTCGGAGGCATATTCGTCATCAACATGAATGGGATTATGATCCCCGGAAATCCCTGCAAAAGCTTTAGTATCGTAATCTGTAATTGTTTGAGAGTAACTCGCTGTCATTCCCTCACGAAGATCCTCTATTCGCCAAGGTTGCATATTTCACCCCCCCACTTTTTAATGACTTCTTCTGGATATCCTCTATTAAAGTGTTCCTGCCATGGATAAGCTGCCCCGCTTCCATCTGTGAGTTTTATCCGAGAAGTTGGGCAGATCTTTTTTGCCGGAGAGCCAGCGTATACAGTGTCTGGATCTGTCGTACCTTTGACCGACGAATGTGCTCCAATCAGGCAGCCTTGCCCAATCTCAGCACCAGGTAGAACAACACTCATGGTTGCAATCACTGCAAAGTCGCGGATTGTGGCACCTATAAGCGTTTCGCTAGGTGGATGCGGGTCATTCGTTAGAACCACGTACGGGAAAATCCAAACAAAGTTACCAATTTTGCTTTTTTGGCCAATATGAACATTGCTGTGGAACCGAACATAATCGCCAATTTCACAATGGCCCTGGATATCTGACAACGTGCCAATCTGAAGATTCTTCCCCGCCAAGGTTTTCTCTCTCACGGTGACTCTGTGGCCAGTAACTAAGCCATCCCCGAAAACAGAGCCCTCGTAGAAAGCACTGTGGGATCTAATAAGAGAGCCTTCCCCTATCTCTAGTGGCTCACCATCAGACATCCCATTGCTAATGCCCAACTCGCAGTAGCTTTGAATTTCGGTCCCGGCACCCAAGACTACGTTGTCGTGAATGATTGAGTACGGACCTATTACAACATCATCAGCAATATTGGCCTTTGTTGAAACAATTGCAGTCGGATGAATATTCATGAGCGAGCCACCTTCAGAAACTGTTTGAAATCGCGAATATAATCTGATTCATCGTAGTGCTCACTAGCGAGCACAAGCAACACACAGTCTTCACTGAAATCGTGCATTTCTCGCCAAACAAGATCCTCAATCACGAGGCCCCTAGTTGCGCAATCCAGCCAGACTTCTTCCCGGTTTGTGCCATCATCCAGCACCATGCGGCATTTGCCGGCTACACAGATGGCAACCTGCTTAAGGTTTTTGTGCGCGTGGTAACCACGGCTGACGCCCTGCTCAGTGTGGTAGATGTAATACACACGTTTGATGTCAAACGGTACGGCCTTGTCCATGCCGATTTCGACGGCTACCAGACTGCCCCGCTCATCTCCAAGGCTCTGGAAATCGATCCACTTAACCAGACTCATTCGCTCATCCCACCTACTGATATTTCTCTGCCTGGGCAAGCGGAACCGCCTGCCGGTCTTTCTGTGAAATGATCGGCTGAGTGTCCTCTGCCAACGGCCAATCTATGCCCAGGTCGCTGTCCGCCCAATGAACCGTTCGCTCATACTCGGGGGCATAAAAATCCGTGCACTTGTACTGAAAATCCGCCGTGTCACTGGTTACCAGAAAGCCATGTGCAAACCCTGGCGGCACCCACATCATTCTCTTGTTGTCTTCGGAGAGATATTTCCCTACCCATTGGCCAAAGGTGGGTGATCTTTTGCGCAGGTCCACGGCCACATCAAACACCTCCCCCCGGGTTACCCGCACCAGTTTTCCCTGGGGCTGCTTGATCTGGTAGTGCAGGCCCCGGAGGGTGTTTTTCACCGAGCGGCTGTGGTTGTCCTGCACGAAATTCGTTTTGATGCCCAGGAAACTGAACAGTTGAGCGTTCCAGGTTTCCATGAAGAAGCCACGCTCATCACCGAACACTTTGGGTTCGATAATTTTGACATCGGGAATACGGGTGGTAATCAGTTTCACGTCAGGCCTCGCTCTCGGCCAGTTGTTTCAGGTAGGCGCCGTAGCCGTTCTTTTTCAGCTCGTCGGCCTGGCTCAGTAGCTGCTCACGGCTGATAAAGCCCATGCGCCAGGCCACTTCTTCCACACAGGCCACTTTCAGGCCCTGGCGTTTTTCCAGGGTTTCGATAAAGCTGGATGCCTCATGCAGGCTGTCGTGGGTGCCGGTGTCCAGCCACGCAAAACCGCGGCCCAGCAGTTCCACGTTCAGGTCTCCCCTCTCCAGGTAAGCCTGATTAACGCTGGTGATTTCCAGTTCGCCCCGGGCTG
Source organism: Marinobacter sp. DSM 26671 (assembly GCF_900112835.1). Classification (NCBI taxonomy): domain Bacteria; kingdom Pseudomonadati; phylum Pseudomonadota; class Gammaproteobacteria; order Pseudomonadales; family Marinobacteraceae; genus Marinobacter; species Marinobacter sp. DSM 26671. The sequence goes on from NZ_FONF01000001.1 coordinate 461,703, forward strand.
AGGGCTGTACGGCTTTCGCGATGTCGACAACGTCGTTGTCATAGAAATACAGGCCGGTAACTGCGTAGTAGGATCTGGGTTGCGCCGGCTTTTCTTCGATGGATATGGCTCGCTGGTTCTCGTCGAACTCCACCACCCCAAAGCGTTCCGGATCGGTTACCCGGTAGCCGAACACAGTGGCGCCTTGGGTTCTCTGGGCGGCCTTCTGCAAGAGCTTACTGAAACCCTCGCCGTAGTAGATGTTATCGCCCAGTACCAGACAGACACTGTCGTTGCCGATGAAGTCTTCGCCAATCACGAACGCCTGGGCGAGACCGTCCGGGCTGGGCTGAACGGCGTACCTCAGCCTTACACCCCACTGTTCGCCGTCCCCGAGCAATCGCCTGAAGCCTTCCTGATCCTCCGGGGTGGTGATGATCAGGATGTCCTGAATACCCGCCAGCATAAGCACTGAAAGCGGGTAATAGATCATGGGCTTGTCGTACACCGGGAGCAGCTGTTTGGAAATGCCCCGGGTGATGGGGTACAGACGGGTGCCGGAGCCACCGGCGAGGATGATGCCTTTCATAAAAATCCCTGATTGGCTGCGTATTCCGTAAGGGCCGTACGCACGCCGGTTTTCCAGTGGGGTAATGCCAGATTGAACGTATCCCGCAGCTTTGTGGTGTTGAGCCGGGAATTGAGAGGGCGACTAGCCGGGGTCGGGTATTCTCGGGTGGCGATGCCACCAATGTTTTCGGGGGTGGCTTTCACTTCCACACCGAGAGCCGCTAACGTTTCGCAGATGTAACGGGCATAGCTCTGCCAGCTGGTTTCTCCGGAAGCAGTCAGGTGGTAAGTGCCATTATGGCGACTGCCCCTTCTGCGGGCTCTGAGGGCGTGGGCGGTTACATCCGCTATCAGCTCCGCAGAGGTAGGCGCACCGATCTGGTCGTTCACGATGTTCAGCTGTTCCCGCTCTTTCATCAGGCGGGCCATGGTCAGCAGAAAGTTATTGCCACGGGATGCGTAGACCCAGCTGGTACGGAATATCATGTGATGGCAACCACTCTGGGCAATGCCCTGCTCACCCGCCAGTTTGCTGGCGCCGTAGAAGTTTACCGGCCCGGTCTTGTCGGTTTCCTGCCAGGGCGTACTGCCTTCGCCGCTGAACACATAGTCGGTTGAGTAGTGCACCATTAGCGCGCCTAGCTGATAGGCAGTCTCAGCCAGAACCGTGGGGGCTTCGGCGTTGACTACGTGGGCCAGTTCCTGGTTCTGTTCGGCTTTATCCACCGCGGTGTAGGCGGCGGCATTTACGATGACCGTGGGCCGCAGCAGGTGGAGGGTTTCCTGCAGCGCACGGTGGTCTCGAAGATCTCCGCAGTAACCGTTGTTGCGTGAGCGGCCCAGGGCAATCACTTCACCCAGTGGCGCCAGCGCACGCTGGAGTTCCCAGCCCACCTGGCCATCCCGGCCCAGCAGCAGAATTTTCATGCGGTCAGGCCCAGTCTCTGGCGCTGGTAGCTGCCATCCTGTACCCGCTTGCACCATTCCTGGTTGTTGAGGTACCAGGTGACGGTTTTGCGCAGGCCGGTTTCGAAGGTTTCTGCGGGCGTCCAGCCCAGTTCCCGTTCAATTTTGCCGGCGTCGATGGCGTAGCGGTGGTCGTGGCCGGGGCGGTCGGCGACATGGGTGATCAAACTGCGATAGTCCCTGCCGGGTTGCGGGGCCAGTTCCGCCAGCAGGTCGCAGAGGGTCTGCACCACCTGGAGGTTGGTTTTCTCGTTGTGGCCGCCGATGTTGTAGGTTTCACCAGGCTGGCCACGGGTGACCACTTCCACCAGGGCCCGGGCGTGGTCTTCCACGTAGAGCCAATCCCGGATCTGGTCACCCTGGCCATAAATAGGCAGGGGTTTACCATCCAGGGCGTTGAGGATCACCAGGGGGATGAGCTTTTCCGGGAAGTGATAGGGGCCGTAGTTGTTGGAGCAATTGGTGATCAGTGTTGGCAGGCCATAGGTGCGCATCCAGGCTCTTACCAGGTGGTCGGAGCTGGCTTTGCTGGCGGAGTATGGGCTGCTTGGGTTGTAGGGGGAGGTTTCGGTGAATAGGGGTAGGTTGGGTTGTCGGATTACGTGCCGCGTTGCGGCGCTAATCCGACCTACGGGGCTAATCAGACCTACGGGGTGGTTGTGTTCCTCTTGGGGAGGGGGTAATTCGCCCAGGTCGCCGTAGACTTCGTCGGTGCTGATGTGGTGGAAACGGAAGTTGGCCTTGTTTTCGCCTTCCAATGCCTGCCAGTAGTGGCGGGTGGCTTCCAGCAGGGTGTAGGTGCCGACGATGTTGGTCTGGATGAATTCCGCCGGGCCGTCGATGGAGCGGTCCACGTGGCTTTCGGCGGCCAGGTGCATGATGGCGTCTGGCTGGTGTTGAGCCAGGATGCGGTCCATTTCGGCACGGTTGCAAATGTCTGCCTGTTCGAAGCGGTAGCGTTCGCTGCGTACGGTTTCGGCCAGGCTCTCGAGGTTACCTGCGTAGGTGAGTTTGTCGAGGTTGACGACTTCGTGCCCGGTGTGGCGGATCAAATGCCGGATGACGGCGGAGCCAATGAAGCCGGCACCGCCAGTAACGAGTAGTTTCATGATTGGTTGTCTGATTTGTAGCTGTAGTTGTAGTAGCGGTAGCTGCCGTAGCCGTAGGCGGAGGCCTTTTTGACGATGGCGTTGAACACCACGCCTTTAACCTGGATGCCGTTGAGCTCGAACCGGCGCCGGGTGAGCTCGATTTCCTTGGCAGGGTTCACTCCGAAGCGGGTCACCAGCATCGTGGTGCCGGCGTGTTTGCCTACGATAGCGGCATCGGTGACCGCCAGAATCGGTGGCGTGTCCACAATCACCAGGTCGTATTGCTCGGCCGCTTCCTTGAGCAAAGTTTCAAAGCGCTCACTCATCAGCAGCTCCGACGGGCTTACCGGTGCGTTGCCCCGGGGGATAAAGCTCAGGCCCGTAACGGCGGTGTCAACAGCAGCCTGGGCCAGGCTGGACTGGCCCAGCAGAATGGAAGAAAGACCCTTGTGGTTGCCGGTATTGAGCAGGCGGTGGGCGGTACCACGGCGCAGGTCGCAATCAATCAGGAGAACTTTCTGGCCGCCCTGGGCGATAACTGCAGCCAGGTTGGCTGAGAGAAACGTCTTGCCCACGTTGGTGCTGGGCCCGCTGATCATCAGAATGTTGTTTTCCGCCCCCAGCATGCCAAAGTGCAGGCTGGTGCGCAGGCTACGGATAGCCTCTATGGCGGGGTCTGCCGGGTTCTTCATGGCCAGCAGTGTGGTATCGGCACCCCGGCGGGTCTTGCTCTTCCCTTTCTTTCTTTGCTTCGCCTCCAGGGCCAGCTGTGCCTTCGAAAACGGAATGCCGGCGTATACAGGCAAACCCATACGTTCAATAACGTCCGGGTTTTCCACGCCGCGGTGCAATGCCGCCCGGCCAAGCACCAACAGACACCCGAGGAAAAACCCGCCCACACCGGCCACGCCCACCATTAGGGATTTGCGGGGTTTGACCGGCCCGCCTGTGGCCACCGCCCGGTCAACAATGCGCACATTGCCGATGGCACCGGCCTTGGCGATGTCCAGCTGCTGAATCTTGGAGAGCATCTGCAGGTAGATTTCGTTGCCCACTTCTACATCACGGCGCAGGCGAATCAGTTCCTGCTGGGTCTCCGGCAGCACGGCGATTTTCCCGTCGAGATTGCCCAGGCGGGTCTCGAGTTCGGCGATCTGGAACAGCCATTCCTGATAACGGGGATGATCTGGCTGAAACCGGCGCTGGATCTCCTGGCGTTGTAGCTTGAGCTCTTCCAGGCGTTTCTCAAGGGCGACAGATTCACTGAGTAATATGCTGGCTTCGGCGCCGATATCGATCACGCCCGCGTTCACTTTGTAAACGTTGAACCGGCGCTCCGCGGCTTCCAGATCCTGCTTTACCCGGGGCAGCGTCTGTTGCAGAAAGTCCAGCGACTGGGCCACGGCCGCGCTGCTGCGCTGGATGTTCTGGCGCACATAATTTTCACCCACTACGTCCAGTATGGCCCGGGCCAGGGCGGGGTCCGGGTGTTCAAATTCCAGGCGCAGTATCCCGGACTCGCGCCGCTGCTCCGATATCTGCAAGCCGCCCTGTAACGCCATGATGGCGCCCAGTTTAGGCCGCTTGACGACTGTAAACCGGGTACCGGGGTGAGCGATCAGCTCATCCACCTGGAGGACAAACCCGTTGCCTACGACCCGCTCCCCGACAGGTCCGGACAGCACCGGCTGGCCTTCACCGGGCTGGCCTGCCCAAAGCTCCCAGCCTGCGTGTGTGCTGATCAGTTGCAGAGGGCGGCCAATGTAGCCCGCCGGTAGATCCAGCGCACTGATCTCAAGTACTTCACCGCCCCAGGCATAACCCCCTCCGAACAGGGGCTCTGCCAGCTCGCCAGTGGCACCGTTAAAGCGGGAGGCCATGGCCTTGCCGATGTAAGGGTAATAATTGAACGACACCGAGACATCCAGGCCCAGTTCGTCCACGACTTCACTGAGAACGGTTCGGCTTTTCAGCAACTCCAGTTCGGCGCCGACGCCGATACCCGCTGTGGAAAGCCCGGAGAGCTGGGATACCGCCAGCAGCCCGGATTGCTCCGGCTCCACCTGAACCAGCGAATTCGCTCGGTAGATGGGTGTCTGGCTCATGCTGTACAGCACGCCAAAGCCGGCTCCGATCACGGCCACCAGGGCGATCAGCCAGCGGCTATCCCACAACAGGCCGAGCAGTTCCAGAAGATCAATCTGCGGCTCGGATGCCTGCGGGGAGGGAGTTGTTTCTGTCATTCAGTTCACGGTTCCAGGTGTTTGAGCCACTGGTCCGTGGCCTGGTCAATCAGTGTGTACACATGTTCGAACGCCGGCCGATCCATGCGCACGGGGTCGGGAATGGATTCGCCTTCGCCGAATTTATCCAGCAGAAACACCCTGCCCCGGACCAGAGGCGCCTTCTCCAGCGGGTAGCGAATCTGCTCATTTTCCATAACCAGAATCAGATCCGCCTGCAGGAGCAGCTCCGGGGTTAACTGTCTGGCTCTGTGCCCGGCCGCATCGATGCCTTGCGCCTGCAACAGTTCCGCAGAAGTACGATGTATGGGCGCTCCGGCCGGCGGATTGATGCCCGCGGATTCCACCTGAACCGGGGAATCCGGGCCAAGCTTGTGTCGCAAGAGATATTCGGCCATAGGGCTGCGGCAGACATTGCCAAGGCACACAAACAGAACCCGGTTCAGACGCAGCATCAGTTGTTCTCGATAACCTGATCGTTGAACTTATTCAGGAAGTAGACCGCCTGGGCGGTGGGCAACAGCTGGGCAATGATCCGGTTCCAGCGGGCAACGGGTGCGGCGGTAACATACACAATGTCGCGTTTTTTCAGGGGAAACTGGTCGGCCAGCACCAGCGCCATGGCATTGCGGGCATTGAGCTGGAATACATCCGCAATCTTGTCACTGCCAGCAGGGGCCCGGCGTACCACGAAGATGCCGCTGGCGTCCGCTGTGGCCTGGCTGAAGCCGCCAGCCTGGGTGAGTGCATCGGCCAGCGTCAGATCCGAGCGGCCGAAGCTGACGGCTTTCGGGCTGCCTACTTCGCCCAGCACAAAGACTTTGGCGGCGTCGTCCCGGGCCACATGTACAATGTCGTTATTGCGCAGCAACACATTCTGGCTGGTGTTGCCGTACTCGTAGAGTTCCCGAAGAGAATAACGAATGGATTTACCGTTGCGGGTGAGCGTGACGTCGGTCCAGTCTGCGTTGTCTTCCAGGCCCCCGGCGGCGCTGACGGCTTCCAGCAGGGTCATGGGCTCGCTGGTGAGATACAGCTTGCCGGGAGAACCAACGGCTCCGGTCACGTAGACCCTGCGGGACCGGAAATCTGAAACCGTAACGTCGATGGTCGGTGCCTGTATGTATTCAGACAGCGCTTGTGCCAACCTTTCCCGAACCTGCCGCACGGTCAGCCCGGCAACCTGCACGTCACCCACGAAGGGGTACACGATGGTGCCGTCGTTGTGCACCGGATGGCCGGCGCCGCCTTCGGCAGACCCGCCCAAAGTGCTCAGTTCGGGGTGGTCCCAAATAGTGATACGAAGGGTGTCGCCGGGGCTCACGACGTAGTCGTAATCGTCGATCTGGTTTTCCAGGCCGGTGTCGATGACAGGCTTACGGACTGACTCGGCGGCAATAGTGGCGACAAGCGCGGGAGATATCGGGTAAACGTTGACCCGGGCGCTCAGATCGCCCTCGCTTTGCTGACGCACGGAACGGGGTTCTGGCACCGTGAGGTGGCTACCGGGGATCATGGTGCAACCGGCAGAAATTGATAACAACAAGGCGATAAGCAGGAATTTCGATAAAGACATTGGTTAGGCAGGCCGGGCCACTTGAGAGGATTTCTGTCTGGGCACGCTACCGCACGGTACGTTGGAGCCCGGTCAAAACACATTCACTTTTTCACCCGCAATGACCGGGCGCTTCACTCGTTCTTATTGTTGTGAGTGGTCGTTCAAAAATTACAGGATCTTCGGTAAATACCGGTTCAGAGGCTGGCCACCGATGCCAGTGGCACTTTGATCAGCTGCTGTTTCTGCATAAAGCTGATGAGTACAACTGCCCGCTCATCGCCGTCATAGCGCTGGAACACAGCTTCAAGCCCCCGGAAGGGGCCATCGTGAAGCTTGAGAAGTTGGCCCTTGCTGATGCCACCCTGATCGTTGAGCCTGTCGACGCTGGCACGAATGTACTCAATTATGTCGGCATCAATGGACGCAGGCTTTCCGGCAAAGGCAACAAGACGGCTGACGCCGCGGGTTGAACGAATCTTCGACCAGAGCGGGTCTGCGTTATCAACATTGACAAAGAGATAACCCTTGAACAGGGGCTCCATAATGGAAGTCCGCTTACCTCTGCGGATTTTTTCCACTGCAATCTTCGGGAAAAAACACTCGGCGCCCTGATACTCCAGATTCGCAAGGGCCCTGTCTCCTTCGGATCGCTTGTACTGGACTGCGTACCAAGCCATTGTGCAAATACTCCGTTGCCTTGCCATTGCATTACTTAATTTATGCACTCAATATGCGTATGAGTGTACTGATAAAAATACTCGAAACAAGTACTTTTCCGGCGCATAGTGTTACTTTTTGTTTCCACGCATGCCTATTTTTTACTTCCGGAGGTCCAGCTCACCGCTGATGCCGTTCTTGAGGTTGGTCAAGGCTTCAACCTGCTCCGGCCCGAGTGACGGGTTCTCGATGGCCTGCTGCGTAAGCTCTGCAGCCTGGACGAGGCCCGAGGTGCTCATGGCACTGACCGGAAAACTGCCTATAACCTGGGGCACACGGGCGGCCATGGCCGCTGGTACGGGAGGCGGAGCAGGTGTAACGGTTAACGGAATCGTTGTTGCTGCCACAGGAGGCTGAGGCGCCCCGGGCGCCGGCATACCAGCAGGCGGAGTGCCGGGCACTACCGGAGGCGCCACTGGTGTGGGTGTTGCGACCGGCGGCATAGGCGTCGGTACCGGGGTTGGTGCTGCCACGGGTGGCGCAGGTGAGGGAGTTGGCGCGGGCGCAGGCGTGGGAGCCGGTGTCGGCGCCGGCGGGGGTGGCGTGATAATAGCCGTTGGCGGTATGACGGACACCTGCCCGGCCAGGGCCTTACCCGCAATAACCACACCCAGCACCGCACCCATCAAAGCACTCTTCTGAAACACGCTCAAAACAGATCCTCCAGAAACCAGGAGCCGGTAATGATCCACCGGCGACCATCAAGGCGGTTGGTGGCATCGCCCACGCCCAGGGTAATCTGGGCGCTGTGGCTCAGGAACGGGCGAATACCCACACCCGCCATCCACTCATCCCCGCCCCAGGACACACTTGCTGAAAAACGGGAGGTTAAACCCACGCCTACGCCAGCGAACGCTGCCGGATCCCTTTCAATGTTTTTGATTGCGGTGCCATAACCGGCGGTGAGCATGAGCGGGGTATACCCGCTATCCGGGCGCAGGTTGACGATGGTGGAGCCGCTGATGAAGTAGTTGCGGTTGATGTCTTTGGCATCGCCCCAGCGCAAGCCGTTTGACACCCCCACCGCAACACCGCTCACGCCACCGGCCGTAATTCCGGGCAGATGCCTGAAGATACGGGCATTCACATTGCCATCTTCACCGAAATCCCGGGGGTCGACGCTGATAATGCCAATACTGATATCTGCCCCAATGCTGTCACGAGCGTCGCCGAACCCAAAGCCAAGGGCTCCGGAGCCGTCGGCATCGGAACCAGCCCGATCACGGGTGTCTGTCAACGCTCCGGCAACAAAAGCCGAGCCGCCCGGCAGACCAAAGCCACTGTTTATGCCAAATGTTGAAACACTGGGCGGTGGTGCCGACAGCATGCCCAGGGACTGAACCGAACCCGGTAGCTCGCTGAACGATGCGCTACCGGATGAGATCGGCTCACTCAGGCTTCGCAGGTAATCCAGAAACTCCTGTTCCGACATGGCGCCCTGGGCCTGCACCGCGGACGCTGGCAAAGCCAGCGCCAGACACAGGGCAGCCGTCCGGCTGCCCCGGGATTTGAACACCGTCGCCATTATCCCGTTACCTGTTGAGGGTCTTCGAAGTCCAGGAAGTTGGAACCGCTGACGCCCGCGAGGTCGGCCGCGGACAGATCGCTGAAGTTGGCAATCAGATCCGAGGTCTGCCCCTGGTCTTCGACACGGAACAGGCCAACACCCACATCCGCAAGGTCCGGATCGTCCAGCCCCGAAGGATCTGCCAGCACAAACAGTGTCTGCCCCTGCTGAAGGGCTCCCTCAACCGCCAGGGTTGTTGCTTCGTCCGGCTGCGTAGTGAATACCAGCAGGCCGATGTCCTGGCTGAGGGTATCGTCATCAGCGAAGGCATCAACAATTTGCACACCAGAGGCGAAGTCTGTCGGCAAACCTGTCAGATCAACGATGTCACCTCCCTGGGCGAGTTCGTCGAAGCTGAAATTGAGCAATTCAGCGCCCTGACCATTCGACACGGTCGCCGAGAATGCAATTGTGTCGGAGCCTCCGTTCGCCAATTCGAAGTTGGCCAGATTATCTCCTTCCAGAGGTGCGCCATCCGAGAGCGCCTGGAACAACGAATCCGGGATCTCAGTCAGGTTTCCACTGGCAATATCGAAGCGAGCCGCCCCTGAGGGATCCGGCGTATTTGGCGTAACAAGCGCATAAATTCCCTGCGGGTCCTGCTGAGCCAGATACAGCAAGTCCGTTAGCTCGCCGTCAATGCTGGCATTGGTCAAAGCACCGGTGGTGACATCCTCGGAAACGAACCAGGACGATATCACCTGATCCTGCGCCAGATCCTCCAGCGCGAACACGGCGGTGTTTTTACCTTCCACACCCGGCAGGTAGCCTTCGCCAATCAGGACCTGATTGGTTTCCAGAGTATCGAGTTGGCCACCGGTAATGTCGGAGATGGTCCAGCTCTCTATCAGATTATCCGCGCTGGTGAGCGACTCACCACCGGAGTTGGCCAGCAGGTTTGCCAGAGCCGCAACGTTGGTGATGTCGACACGGTGGATCGTGGGAGGCTGATCCTGAGTGACGTTCAGCGGGTCTGCGCCGGGGTCGCCGGTTACGGTGATTTGCTGAACGTACACGGCGTTGCTATCCGCCGACCCAAGGGAGCGCATGAAGACGCCCTCACCTGTATTGAACGCCTGATCCGCCAGCACACCGCCTTGCTGGTCCAGCAGCAACCAGTGCTCATACCCTATCGGGAAGTCTTGCGTTTCCAGCACATCCGCGCGTACCAGCCATCCGCCTGCGGGCAGCTCCTGAACCGCATAGCGGTCTACCAGTTCAAAATCCTGACCCGGTTGCAGTTGCAGGGCTTGAGCAACCACGGTCTGGAAGTCGGGTTCGAGTGGCGCATCGGCGGGGGGTGCGAAGATGTCAGTCTCGTTCAACAAGCCGATATCGAACAGCGTTTCCAGTTGGGACTCAGTAAATCCAATCAACCCCAGCGGAACACCGACCGGATTGTCCAGCCGGAAGGTGTTGCTGTCATTAACCGTCGTCAGCGCCGTGTAGAAACCGAAACCCTCTACCACACTTCCAACGTCGTTACGGATCACGATACCAACGAAACCATCATCCGGGGTTGTAGCGGTTATACCGGTCTCCAGGGTGTTACCGGTAATAACCGCTTCACCGCTAATGCCACCGGTCAGTGCGATACCCTGCAGCTGCCCTTGCTCTCCAACTACCTGGTAATCAGAAAGTGAGAGATTGAGGGCTGTGAGAGCCTCAATAACGGCCTGCGAGGATTCTGCCCAAGTAGTGGTGTTACCAGTGACCGTCAGATCGGTCACCTTGCCCTGAATGTTGATAAGACTGAAGAAGTCCCGAGCCGAGTAAACCTGGTCTGCCGCAGCCGTAATCGTGTTGTTGGTCACGACGAGGTTGGTGACCTGACTGTCGTTCAGCACCGAGACGTTGATCGCGCCATTGAAGCCGGACACCGAACGGCCGGTACCGTCCAGAACGCCCGTCGGATCGGCATTGATAAAGTCTTCAAACACGTTATTGCTGATGGTGAAGTCGGCAAAACTGTAGGCTTGGTTTCCTTCGCCGTAGAGCTGGATACCACCGCTGTTGTACTGGCCGGTGTTTCCGGTGATGGAGACATCGCTGTTGGTGCCTTTCACCTCAATCCAGAAGTTTCTGCCAAAGTAGGTGCCGCCGTAGCCGTCTGCACCATAGCCATCCGGGCCGTCGGTATTGGCGTCGCCGTAGCCGAAGCCATTGGCCTCGAGGAGTGCATCCGCGAGGCCATCAAAATCCGCCCCGCCGGCGTGCACACCGTGGAAGAACTGGTTATCTTCAACCGCAGTGTTCTGCAGCGAAGACACGTACAGGTGGCCGGCCGCCGGGCGCCAGAACACGTTATCGGAAATCGAGCTGTCCGCGAGGCCGCTGAGGTACAGTGCCCCTCCGGCACCGTCGATCATGCCGCCGATCAGGTTGTTCTCGATGACCCAGTTGCTGGCTACGGGTTGACCCACGTAATCGCCATCGCCATTGAAGCGCGGTGCGCTACTACCGGTGTATCCCGTCAGGTAGCTGTTCAGTAACTGGAAGCCGTCCAGGCCGCCTCCACCCTGGGTAAGCAACGATTCATCCCAGTCCAGGGGGCCATCCGGATTGTGCAGGCGCACCCCGTCGATCACCACATTCGCTGCAGCAATCGTAAGCTTGCCATTGATCCAGGATTCGTCGTTGGTTCGCACCCCGTCGGTAAGATCCGGGAGCGGGTTGCCTTCGGCATCCACCAGGGCTTCGCCGGCATTGGCGCCATTGATGGTGAGGGACTTGTCGATTACCACGTTCTCGGTGTAGGTGCCCGAGGCGAGGGTCAGCGTATGCCCCTCACTGGCGGCAGCTACTGCTTCGGTCAGGCTGCTGTAGCTCACACCCAGGTCTTCGTTGGTGACCGTGTCCACATCCGGCTGCAGGGTCGCTTCGAGCGGCGCTGAGGCAGCACTGGTGTTGCCAGCTGCATCAGTGGCGCGGGCTGTGAGGGTGTAATCACCATCCGGGAGGTTGTCCGGTGTAAAGACGAAGCCGCCGCCCTCGGCAGTGGCGAAGCCAAGGCTGGTGGTACCGTTGAATACCTCCACGGTGCTCCCGGCCTCGGCGCTGATTGCCAGGGTCAGATCACTTGTAATGTTGTCACCAGGCACACTGGTATCGTTTACCAGTTCCAGGGTCGGTGCGTCGGGCGCCTGGGTGTCCAGCTGCACTGAGATCTGCTCGGCCGGGCTGGCGTTGCCCCGGCTGTCGGTAGTGATGACGGACAAGGTATAGCTGCCATCAGCCAGTTCCGGAGTGAACTGGTAGAAACCGGGGGAGCCTTCAACCGGTGTCGCTTCGCCCAGCAACTCGTCTCCGTTGAACACTTCAACCACACTGTTCTCGCGGGTACTGATGCGCAGCTCAGGATTGTTGGTAATGTTATCACCGCCGACACCACTGTCCGCGACCAGGGCCACGGTAGGCGCGGGGGGTGCACTGGTGGCCAGGGTAAAGCTGATACTGCCGGCGACGCTGGTATTGCCCGCAACGTCGGTGGCGGTGGCTGTCAGGTTGTAGGTACCGTCCTCAAGACCGGGGCTGAAGCTGTAAACACCGGGTGCCTGTTCTGTGGCGGTTCCCAGGTTCTCGGTACCGTTGAACACGGTGACCACACTGCCTGGCTCGGCGTTTATGGTGAGTGTGTCATCGTTACTGATACCGTCACCCTCAACGCCGCTGTCCACGGCCAGCGCGAGCGTTGGTGCCGCCGGTGAGGTGCTGTCTACAGAAACAGTGCCAAGATTGCCGGCCACACTGGTATTACCGGTTTCGCTGGTCTGCCGGGCCAGCACAGTGCCTTGCGGGTAGCTGCCTTCTTCGAGGTCAAAGCTGTTGCCCTCTCCGGTGATCCAGTTTTCGCCACCATCGACGGAGTACTCCCAGCTGGCGCCGGTCTGCAGGTTGCCAACCGTGACGGTTCCGTTACTGGTAATGCCATCGCTGTTTTCAGCACCGGTGTCTTCCGCAAGCGCCAGGGTGGGTGCCGGAGGCGGAGCCAGGTCGATGGTGAACGTCTGCTCAACGATGCCTGAGTTGCCAGAGGCATTGGTAACAGAGGCCGTAAGCGAGGTTTCACCGTTACCCTGGTCGGTCAGACGGTTCTGGGGCAAGGTAACGGACCACTGGCCCTGGGCATCGGTGGTGGCGGTGAACTCGGTCTCACCGAGTGTCACTGTAACCTCAAGGCCTTCCAGCGGTGACGCTTCGGCATTGGTCACCGTACCGGTTACTTCAACGCCGGCCTGCGCTTCCCCGGTATTGACGACATTATCGTCTGTCAGGTCGTTGACCGTAATGGACGGAATATCCTGTACGCGGGTAATGGTATCCGCGATACCACTGAGATCTGCATCCGGTGCTTCATCCAGCCCGATGATTTCCAGGCTGCCGTCACCGGTGACAGAACGGCCGTCCAGCTGCGCAGCACTGAGAGTGGCATTTGCGCCTGCCGCCAGTTCAATAGCAGCTTCGGCCAGGGTGGCGACGGAAAGATCCACGGTAACGCCTTCGGCAATGCTGACGTTGGTATCGCCTTCCACAAGCACCAGAGACAGATCGACAGCGGCATCATCCTGATCGACTGTCAGAGCCAGGTTGCCGTTTCCGAAGATAACCAGATCCGCAAGTACATCCGGCGAGAGTGTGAGGGTTGCACCGGCCGGCACCGTGACCAACGCGCCATCCGGCAATGGCAACGTCCGGGTAATGGATTCGGCCACATCAATCTCAACATCGCCGGTAACCGCCAGGGCACCAAAATCGGCACCCACGCTGGCGGCATCCAGCCCACCGATGCGCACATTGCCCTCTCCGGTAACCGATACACCGTCAAGCAGCGCGGCAGTGGACGAGAAGGTGGCATTGGCACTGACGCTGACACTGAAGGTACCCAGATCGCCACCGAGTACCGGCACCGAGTTAGTTACTTCCAGGATCTGGTCACCGGTGTTTTCAACACCGGACAGGTCCAGCTGCCGGTCTGACAAAGAACCCGGATTGACCAGCGTGATATTGCCTTCACCGGAGACCGCACGGCCGTCGATATTCACCGCCGACGTTGTCAGAGTCTGTCCGGCTCCGATTTCGACGGCGCTGTCACCGAACCTGCCGGTAAATTCGCCTTGCGGCGTGTTGCTGTCCAACACGGTCGTGACATTCAGGCCGGTGTTGGCTCCGACACCGGTCAGATTGGCAGACAGGGAATCGAGCAAGATGGTGACCCTGCCGTCGCCGGAAAGGTTCAGGCCGGACGCCTGGCTGGCATTGACAACCAGAGTGGCACCAGCTGGTACGGTCACACTGGCATTTGCCAGGTTGGTGGTGCCGGTGACATCGAGAGTTTCCCCCCCGGCCACTACGATATTAACGGTATCTGCGGAGACTCTTGAGAGATCGGCGCTGAAATCACCGGTGGCACCGGAAATGGTCAGAGAGCCTTCGCCCGAGACCCTTGCGCCGTCCGCCTGGGCGGCTGAGAGTGTCAGCTCCGCACCGGGTTCCAGGTTCAACGCCCCGGCGGTAAAGTCGAAGGTTACGTTGCTGTCGCTTGTGTCGAGTGATTGATTGAGAGTTATGGAGTTAGCGAGCTTGATCGTCTCGACGGTTTCAATGCCGAGAGCATCAGCGAACTGACTCGCTGTAAAGACAGTGACTTCTACCGGCGTATAGTCGCCGTTAAATATGTCGTCCTCAACGCCACCCACAGTAACCGTCAGGAGAGATTCGGTGTTGGTCGGCAGGATGAAGTCAGTGCCTTCAACGAACCCATCAGGGAATGCCACGATGGGCGGCGTTGCACCACCGGGCTCGAAGTTACCCAACAGGTTCAGATCGATTGCCGGTTTTCCGTCAGTCAGAGTACCAGTCACTTCAATTGAACCAGCACCTCGGAGGGCGGAGTCCGGATTATTTTCAAGATCAGCAAGCTGATCCGAGAACTGATCGGCAGAGAGGACCAGCGTGGAGTTGATCTGCACGATGGTAACCCCGGAGTACTCGGTCAAGCCGGCTATGCTGACGACACCGTTGCTGACTTCGAGCACGTTGGTGCCTTCGCCCAGGTTGATAGTACCGGTAAGGTTCAGCTGACGATTATCTTCTCCGGGCCCGAAATTGAAGCGCAGAGTGTCGTCTCCGCCCAGGGTGGAGACATTCACTGCCAGGTCGGCACTCGTTCCGCCGCCTGCAAAGAGGCCACTGACGTCAATGGTGAGCGAGTTGGTCCCCTCGTTTCCTGTCAGCGTCAGTTGCTCCGCCTGTTCAGGCAAAAGCGTGAAGACGGAGGAACTGGCCAGCGTCAGGTCGGAGATGTCCGGATCCAGCGTTGCGCCGGTGAGGTCAACGCCGTTTACGGTCAGGTTGCTGACATCCAGCGCAGCAGAGCCATTGCCATCAGCGGCAACCGTTCCGGTTACAGCCAGGGTGCCGCTGCCTTCGATGGTACGGCCATCCACCGCGCCCGAATCCAGAGCCAGGGTTCGGCCCTCTTCCACTGTAAAGCCCACCGAAGCAGGATCGCCGGCGTTGCCGGTAAACTCGACGCTGGAGGTAACCTGCACTTCGGTGTTTGCGGTGATGCCGCTGAGGTCAGCGTCTGGTGTTTCAGAAAGATTGGAGATGATCAGATTACCATCGCCAGAGATCGTCAGACCGTTGGCCTGGGCGGCCGTGAGGTTCAGGGTTGCACCAGCTGCAACCTGATAGGCATCCACGGCATTCAGGTCAGGATTGGATCTGAGATCCAGGGACTGATTAACGCTTGCGGTAACATCAAGTGCATCGGCAAAGCCAGACAAGTCTGTGTTTTCTGCAAGGTCGGTAACCGATACCCCGCCACTGCCGGTGATAGTTAGACCGTCCAGTTGAGCGGCACTGCCTGTGAGGCTCGCACCCTCTGCCACTGCGAAACCGGCGGCGTCGGTGCTGGCACCGGCCTCCAGGCTCAGATTGCCACTGTTGACACTGACCTCGGCACCGCCCAATTGCCCGGTAAAGGTCACATCGGTGCCTGTTCCGGCATTGAAATTGGCTTCAACATTGCCGGTGGCAGTGATGGCAGACAAATCTGCGTCGGGCGTGGCTTCAAGGGCTGCAATCTGAACTCCACCCTCACCGCTGATGATTCGCGCGTCTGCCTGGGCTGCCGTCAGTGTGAGCGTTGCGCCCTGGTTGACACCGATCAGCAGGCTGCCAAGGTCGGTATTGGTATTGAGCGAGACGTCCTGGTTGACGGTAGTGGCCACTTTACCGTCTGCGACGGTAATCGCGGAGAAATCATAATCCTGATCGTCGAGGCCGGTAATGACCACCGAGGCGGTGTCGGCAGCGGTAATGGTTGTGGCCGTGGCCAGATCCGCAGGGAGAGTCAGTCGGCTGCCTGAATTCATCTCTACATCAGACAGATTGCGAAATACTGCTTCCTGGTCATTGGTCAGGGTCGTCAGGTTAAACGATGAATCCTGAAGCAAGAGGGTCTCGTTGCCGGCACTGACAGCCAGCGCCTGCTCCACTGTTTCAAACTGAGCATCAACGCCACCCACAATGAGCGGGTCCGCCTGCACAACAGAGAGGGGCTGAGAACTGAAGGCCGCCAACGGCGAGTTGCCGGCCAGGTCACTGATTCCGGTTCCGACACTGACCACACCATCTGTAATACCGGTATTACGGATGACAGACACGTCTGCCCGATACGTTTGACCATTGGTACCCGCCACCACGGACAGACTGGAAAGGGCCAGACTCTCCGGCAGCGTTATATCTGTTGCGGTGAACTGATACGGCGCCTCAGAAAAGCTGAAGGTGACCGACTCCGTCTGTCCGAGCTCCAGGTTGTTCAGCGCCGTCGCGTCGATAACAACCTCCGGCAGCGTCTGATCGACGGTAACAGTGCCCAAACTGCCAGCGGTGCTTACATTGCCGGCAGCGTCGATCTGGCGGACCTGAACGTCACCATCGGCATAGTCGCCCTCATCCAGGGAGAAGCCGGTTCCATTACCTTCAACCCAATTCTCGCCACCATCAACCGAGTACTCCCAGGTGGCTCCAGCCTCCAGACCAGACACAGCCAGGGCGCCATCACTGGTGACACCATCGCTGCCACTTACACCGGTATCGTTAGCGAGCGATACTGTCGGGGTGGATGCAGCGGTGTCCAATGTCACCGCAATACCCGGGGATACGGCACTGGTGTTGCCAGCCGCGTCTGTGACAGTTGCAGTTAGGGTGTAGCTGCCATCCGCAAGCCCGGTCGGCTCGAAGGTAAAGGTACCGGCATTGTCGGGATCTTCCTGTGCCAGCCCGAGGGAGGTTTCGCCATTGAACACTTCGACCGTTGAGCCTGCTTCAGCGGTGATCGACAGGGTTGAATCACTGGTGAGGCCGTCCGTTGCGCTCGTACCCGTGTCGCTGGCCAGAGCAAGAGCCGGCGCGTCGGGCGCAACCTGATCAACCTCGAAGGCCCCCAACGCGCCCGGATCGCCGGTATTACCGGCCACATCAATTTGCCGGGCCAGAACCGTTCCGGTTCCGTATTGCCCCGGTTCCACAGTAAAGCTGACACTGCCGGGCTCTGGGTTCAGCCAGTTAAGACCGCCATCAACGGAGTATTCCCAGCTGGCGCCCTCCTCAAGCCCGGAGATCGTTACCTCACCGTTAGTGGTCACCCGGTCATCATTTGCAGTGCCCGTATCTTCAGACAGGGCGACGGTCAGCGGGTCGGGTGCTGTGGTATCGAGTGCCACCGCCTGCGTCCAGGATATCGTTGAGCTCGGCCAGTGATGCGTCACCATCGATTCTGATAACCTCAGCCTGCTCCAGAATGGTTTCATTTCCTTCCGCTGCCAGCTCTTCTGGAGAGTCAAAAAGATCGAAGGTGTATAAGGCTTCATCATTGCTGGAAAAGTTGGAGGCGCCGTTTAGCACTCTTGCCTCGGCGGAGGTAAGTTCGCCAAGATCTCCGGAGGCATTTGTCAGCTCGTAGCCCTGCTCATTCACATTGGCAATGAGTTCGTCGTTTTCTGGATCGGACAGATTTGCCAAACTGTCTTTAAGTCGATAGTCAATGTCGGCAAGGCCTCCATCAAAGCTCTCCATAATCGTGCGAAGCTGCTCGATACTGGCTTCGTCTGACAGTTCCAGTCTGGCGGCGCCTGCCAGCACGGCGCCGGGATTCTGCAGCCCGGCATACTCTCCGGCTGTCCCGATGAGGGTTCGGTCCAGCGAGGTGTAATCATCAGCCTGTTGTTCAGCCAGCGCCGAGGCTACCTCCAGGCTCAGCTCCAGACGGCCGCCGTCGGCAGTGCTCACCGCATCAAAAGCCTCAAGCTCCGCTGGATTGCCCAGCTTCAGAACCAGCCCCTCGCCGAGCCGGAGTTCGGCAACCGTGTCCAGTCCTGCCGTGCCTTCCAGCGTCTGGGGCTGGTCGCCATCGTTGATCAGCGTCACACTGGTCAGGCGTCCCTGATCCGGATCGCTTTGGCCAAGGATGCCGTCCTCCAGGGCCTTGAACTGAGCAAGGGTCAGCGTCAGATCTGTCGGCACGTTAGAATCGCCGGAAACAGAGGCAATGCCGGACAGGTTCCCAGCGCTCAGATCCACCTCGCCCCGGGTCACCAGATTGACCGTGCCCACGGTGGCGGCCAGGTTGTCATCTGCGGTCAGTGATCGGTCAGCCAGAATCAGAGTAGTGGTACCGCCACTCTCGTCGGTTTCAGCCAGACGGAAGGCGATGGCCTCGTCACTCGGAAGCGTCAGGATGTCGCTGCCGGAGCCGTTGGTGTAGGTGACCTCGTCTACGTTGGACAGCCCGGACAGATCCAGGTCAACACCGGCATTCTCTCCGGAGCCATTGATCGTCAGACTCGTGATCTGTTGGCCCTCTGACAATGCGGGCAGATTCGCCACCTGATCGGCGCCCAGCTCCACCTCATCAAAGGTCATTGCCGAGCCTCCAGCCGAGGCCAGCAAATCCGCAACCGATTCACCGGACGTAACAGTATCCATAATCCGGTAACTCGCCGGAAACGCGATCGCTTCGCTGGCCTGAAACACGTCTTGCAGTGCGGCGGCGGTATCGGCAACCGCCACCTCACCAAACACCGTTTCGCTAAAGTTCGCAGCCCCCAGCAGAGCCAGTGCCTGATTGGCATTCAGACTGCCCAGCTCTGCCGGTTCGTCCGTAACCCGATACCCTTCCTCATTCACACCATCGACCAGCGCCGAGTTGGCCGGATCCGTCAGATTTTCCAGGGAATCCGACAGTCGATAATCTATGACAGAAAGTTCGCCGTCGAAGGCGGACACGATGGTCTGAATCTGCTCAAGGCTTGCCTGGTCAACCACTTCGAGCTGCTCTGCGCTCCCAATCAGCACATCGAGGTTGTCCGTCGATGTAAATCGTTCCGTCGTATCTACAATGATTCGGTTGAGCCCCTGGTAGTCGTCCTGCTTTGCCAACACTGCTTCGGCTGAAGCCAGACTCAGCTTCAGGTATGAATTCTCCCGAGTAACCACCGTGTCAAACGCAGCGGCGTCGGCCGAATTAGCAAGGTTAAGGGTCACTCCGGCGCCCAATGTGATGTCGGCAATACTATTCAGTCCTGCTGTGCCCTCCAGTATCTGAGGCTGGTCGCCGTCGTTGATCAGCGTCACACGGGTCAGGCGCCCCTGATCCGGATCGCTCTGGCCAAGGATGCCCTCGTCGAGAGCGTTGAACTGATCGACGCTCAGGGTCAGGTCGGTTGAAACCTCGGAATCGCCGGAAACAGAGGCAATGCCGGACAGGTTCCCGGCGCTCAGATCCACCTCGCCCCGGGTCACCAGATTGACCGTGCCCACGGTGGCGGCCAGGTTGTCATTTGCTGTGAGTGATCGGTCAGCCAGAATCAGGGTGGTGGTACCGCCACTCTCGTCGGTTTCAGCCAGACGGAAGTTTATGGCCTCGTCACTTGGAAGCGTCAGGGTGTCGCTGCCGGAGCCGTTGGTATAGGTAACCTCGCCCACATTGGTCAGCCCGGACAGATCCAGGTCGACACCGGCGCCCTCTCCCGAGCCATTGATGGTCAGACTCGTGATCTGTTGGCCCTCTGACAATGCAGGCAGATCCGCCACCTCATCGGCGCTCAGCTCCACCTCATCTAAGGTCATTGCCGAGCCTCCAGCCGAGGCCAACAGATCTGCAACCGATTCACCGGACGTAACCGTATCCGTGATCCGGTAACCTGCCGGAAACGCGATCGCTTCGCTGGCCTGAAACACGTCTTGCAGTGCGGCGGCGGTATCGGCAACCACCACCTCACCAAACGCGGTTTCGCTGAAGTTCGCAGCCTCCAGCAGAACCAGGGCCTGATTGGCATTCAGGCTGCCCAGCTCCGCTGGTTCGTCCGTAACCCGATACCCTTCCTCATTCACACCATCGACTAGCGCCGAATTGGCCGGATCTGTCAGATTCACCAGGGAATCCGACAGGCGATAATCTATGGCAGAAAGTTCGCCATTGAAGGCAGACACGATGGTCTGAAGTTGCTCGATACTGACTTCGTCTGTCAGTTCCAGTCTGGCCGCGCCTGCCAGCACGGCAGCGGGGTTCTGCAGCCCGTCATATTCACCGGCTGCCCCGAAGAGGGTTCGGTCCAGCGATGCATAGTCGTCACTCTGTTGTTCAGCCAGCGCCGAGGCTACCTCCACGCTCAGCTGCAGACGGCCGCCATCGGCAGTGCTCACCGCATTGAAGGCTTCCAGTTCTGATTCATTGCTCAGCTTCAGAACCAGCCCCTCGCCGAGCCGGAGTTCGGCAACCGTGTCCAGCCCTGCCGTGCCTTCCAGCATCTGGGGCTGGTCGCCGTCGTTGACCAGTTTGACACTGGTCAGGCGCCCCTTATCCGGATCGCTCTGGCCAAGGATGCCGCCCTCCAGGGCCTTGAACTGAGAAAGGGTCAGCGTCAGATCTGTCGGCACGTTAGAATCACCGGAAACAGAGGCAATGCCGGACAGGTTCCCAGCGCTCAGATCCACCTCGCCACGGGTCACCAGATTGACCTTTCCAGCAGTAGTAGTCAGGTTGTCATCTGCGGTCAGTGATCGGTCAGCCAGAATCAGGGTGGTGGTACCGCCACTCTCGTCGGTTTCAGCCAGACGGAAGGCGATGGCCTCGTCACTCGGGAGCGTCAGGGTGTCGCTGCCGGCGCCGTTGGTGTAGGTGACCTCGTCCACGTTGGACAGCCCGGACAAATTCAATTCGACCCCGGGATCCGCATCAGAGCCATCAATGACAAGACTGGTAATTCTCTGGCCATCAGAAAGTGACGGCAGGTCTTCCAGTTGCTCAATGGGTAGCCTGACCTCAGTGAGAACCACCGAGGGTGTCAGGCCCTCTGTCGCACTCAAAACCAGTTCGACAAGAGCAGCGTCTGATATGGGGTCGATTTTGATCACTTTAATGGAGGCAAAGCCCAGCCCGGACTCCGCCAGAACCTGTATGTCCCCGGCGCTTCCGGAGAGCGTCACCTGTTGTGCTGCTATTGACTCGAAGGAATCGGCCTCCCGTGTTCTGACGTTCTGATCGGCGAGTACTCTGGCCAGTGCAGAGCCCAGCTCGGCGTTACCGGTGTCCGGATCGGTGAACATTGATTCAAGGAAATCGGGATCGGTCACTAGGTCAGCAAGGGAGACGTCAGATTCCGTTGCAAGGGTATCGGCAAGGGACTCAGCCAGTGAATAGCTACCATCAGTACCGGCCTGATTCAGCATGTTCGCTATTTGCACACCAGCTCGGTATACCTCAAGGTTTTCTGTACCAGCCGCCAAAGGGTCGAGAGTTGTCAACTCAACTTCGCCAAGACCAAACGTTTGTGACACTTTTGCGTTGGCGTTGTCCAGCGTCATTTCCTGCCCGGCAACCAGTGCTTCGACCAGCGTGGTAAGGGGAGTAACAACGCCGGCCCCTTCCGGTGCACGCAACTGGCCCAAAAATGGCATACCGGTAGCCAGATCAATGCCGCCCTCGGCCACTATCGCCCCTTTACCCGTTAATCCATTAAATGCGCCTGTTTCATCGGTTAAAACGGTATTGCCACTTTCATTAAGTCGGGAGACCGACGCCCCTTCAATGTACCCATCGATCACATAGCCCTGATCGGTAATCTCCGGACCGACAGAAACCGAGGACGAGGAAGAACAGGCGGCCAGAGGCAATATCATCAGACTAATGCCTCCGGCACGGGTGGCGTCTTTATGCCTGACAAGCCATTCTCTGACGAAGCGTGCCCGATCGGAATCATTCTTCGGAAAAGTAACCGGGGTAACCTGGTAAGGAGACCGATCGTTCGGCTCCAGGAAATCAGATAGCTCTACACCATCAACCACCAATATACCCGCAATGTATTGGCCTCCGAAAAAGGCCGGTCGGCATTCCCCCTGAAGAATGGTTGGCAGAACAGATGACTCAGGCTGGCCTGGCTTGCGCATTTTGACAATCTCCTTTTAGTCGAACAGACCGTCTCTACTCAAAAAGAGTAGTACTGTGTTATTTTTGTCCTGGATCAAAACCTAACCAAAACCTAAATTAGGTTGCTACTTAAATGGCTTGAAACTCTTAACTCAATCTGAAAGTCAGTCCCGAAGCGCTCTGTCCCTGACTTTCACCACCGGCTCCATCAGGTACGCCATTACCGTGCGTTTTCCACTGAGAATATCCACCTCAGCCACCATTCCGGGAATGATATCCAGCGGCCGGCCATCCGCATCTTTAAGGCTGTCTCCGGTGGCTACCCGGACGGGGTACATCAGTTCCTCGCTGTCCGGCACCTCAACGGCGTCTGCACCTATCATGGTCAATTTCCCATCCAGGCCTCCGTATCGGGCAAAGTCGTAGGCTGTAAGCTTGATGCGAACCGGCTGGCCCGGGTATAAAAAACCGATATCTTTGGGGCGTATGTAAGCTTCCACCAGCAATTTATCGTCCAGCGGTACGATTTCCGCCAGGGGCTCCCCCGGCCCAGCAACACTGCCAAGGGTGTTGACATGTAGTGTATTGACCATGCCATCCACCGGGGAGCGGATGATCGCTCTCGCGACCTGATCAGCGCGGGCTGGCAAGGTCTGTTCCAGTTCCGCCATTTTGCTAGTGACCTCGCTGAGATCCGACAGGGCTTCAGCACGGAATTTCCGGTAGACCGCCCGGCGTTCTGACTCAACTTCCTGAATAGCCGAGGTCAGCCGCTCAGCCGCATAGCCGGCCCGCTCAACTTCGCCCTGTAATTCCAGTTCTGTCCTTTGCAGCTGCAGCAGTGTTGTCTTGGGCTCCAGCCCCTGCCGGACGAGGGGTTCCATAATCGACATTTCGTCGCGGGTGAGGATGACGGCTCTGCGCGCCGTTTCAATACTGACCCGGTTTTCCGCCAGTTCCTGTCGCTTCTGATTAAGACGGCGATCCAGTACCTCAATATCGCTTTCCAGTTCGGCCAGCCGGGCCCGGTAAAGCTCCCGTTCCGAGGCGCCCAAGCCCGGCGCCTGTTGTTCGAGCTCCGCAGGAAACTCCAGCTCGATATCCGGTTCATCTATCGCCAGTACTTCCGTACGCAGACGCTGTGAACGAGCCATCAGGGCATAGTAACGTTGTCGGCTCTCTTTTAAGGTGCCTTCAAGTAGCGCCACATTGAGAACCATCAGCACGTCGCCCTGTTTTACGGTTTGCCCCCGCTGCACCTGGATACTCTCAATAACGCCACCTTCGAGGCTTTCGACAACCTGAAGACTGCGAGAAGGAACCACTTTGCCCTGGCCACGGGTTACTTCATCAAGTTCTGTGACCGATGCCCAGGTCCAGGCAGTGGCCAGGAACGCGATAATGACCGCAAGCAACAGACTGCCTGCAATCGGCCTTGGTTTTGCTTTACGGTTGGCTTCAGACATCACCGTGCGCCCTGAACTGTTGCGAGCCGGCTTCTGTAACCACAGGCTTGATAACCTGCTGCCGGGGACCATCAGTGGCCACTTTGCCGCCATCCAGAACAACCACGCGGTCTACCAACTCGAGAATACTGGGCCGATGGGTCACCACAATCAGGGTCATCCCCGGATCCAGACTCTTCAAATTGTTGATGACTGTTTTTTCGGACTGAACATCCATCGCGCTGGTGGGCTCGTCCATTATGAGAACCGTTGGCGACCCCGTGAGCGCCCGGGCAATACATATCTGTTGACGCTGGCCGCCCGACAGTCCTTCACCACGCTCGCCGACGACCAGGTCGTAGCCATGGGGATGGCGGGCAATGAATTCGTGAGCACCGGACAAAGTAGCCGCTTTGAGGATGGCTTCGTCACTGATGTTCTTGTCGCCCAGAGCTATATTTTCCCGGAGCGTTCCGGAGATCAGCCAGGACTCCTGCAGGACACTGCGCAGGTTATGTCTGAGGTCGACCGGATCTATCTGACGGATGTCTGTGTCATCTACCAGCACAGCGCCTGAATCGGGCTGGTAGAGCCCCAGCATCAGGCGCGCAAGCGTACTTTTACCCGACCCGACCTTGCCGAGCAGTGCCACTTTCTCACCGGGCTCTATGGTCAGGTTAACGTCAGACAAGGCCGCTTCGCTCTGATCCGGATAACGGAAGCTGACACCGCGGAGTTCCAGCTTGCCCTTTAACTGCGGCCGACTGAAGAACTGTTTTCCTTCGGGCCGCTCCGACGGCAGATTCATTAGCTGGTCAATCGCTTGGTACGATGTTCTGGCCTGATTAACCCGTGTCATGGTCTGGGCGAGCTGGGCCAGAGGGGCCAGAGCACGCCCGGTCAGGATGACGCAGGCGATCATTGCGCCCATGGACACGATACCGTCACCCACCAGAAACACGCCGTACACCACGATGCTTACCTGGGCCAGCTGCTGGGTAAATGCCGTGGAGTTGAGGGCAAACTGCTGGATGCCACGCCCTTTTCGGCTGAATTCCGACTGATGCTCGAGGGTATCCTGCCAACGAGCTCTGACCAGATCGGCAGCGCCGGATGTTTTGATGGTCTCCAGACCGGAGATCGCTTCCACCAGGACACTCTGCTTGTTGCGGCCTTCTTCAAAGGCGTTGTTGCTTAGCCTTAACAAAAAGGGCTGAACCGCCATCCCCACCAGCAATACTGTCGGAACGGCAAGCAATGGAACGATAAACAGGGGCCCTCCGATCAGGTAAATAACCCAGATAAAGAAAAGTATGAACGGCAGGTCCACAATGGCCGCCAGGGACGCCGAAGCAAAGAAATCCCGGAGTGTTTCAAATTCCCTCAGAGTGTTGGCAAACCCACCGGAAGAGCCCTTGCGTGCGCTCATCTGAAGTTGCAGCAGATGATCGAAGATTCGCTCACCCAGACGGATATCAGCATACTGCCCTGCCCGCTCGATGAAAGCAGAACGCAGCATCTTCACAACAAAATCAAATAGCAGTGCCAACCCAACACCCGCTGTCAGCGCAACGAGTGATTCGATCGCTTCGTTGGGCAGGACTCTGTCGTACACCACCATGATAAACAGGGATGTTGACAGCCCCAGCAGGTTTGTCAGGGCCGCAGCAAGAATTACCTGGAAGTAAATCCAGCGGTTATCCGCGAGGGCACTGAAAAACCAATGTGACGATTCAGTTCGCATGGACATCCCCTGAGCCCTGTAATTCAGTGCCCCTGGCTTCATCAAAAATGGGGAGAAGCTCTCCGTGGATCTGAAGGAGGCTGTAATTGGCCAGATCGTAATCAAAAGATGCGTTCACCAACCGACGACCGGATTCAAATACGTCCCTCTGAGCATCCAGGACATCACCGAGACTAACGCCGGCCAATCTGGAACTGGGCTTTGTACGCATCCAGTACCGACCTGTCAGCGGCCAGGCTTTCGGCGGCAAGTGCCATCTCCTCTTCGCGAGTAGTGATGGCGTTTCGTGCTGTCTGCTCCTGCCGAGTAATTTCCCGCAGGAGAACCTGTTGCTGGTACTCGCCCTGCGCCTGCCGGGCTGCCGCCTGTCTGGTGCGCGCTGACTGTGCCCCTCCCGAGTACAGCGGGTAATCGACAGAAACCAGGACCGCGAGATCGTCTTCTGCGAGGTCGCTGTCGTCAACATCAAACCGCCTGCCCTGCAGTTCCAGAGACAGTTTGGGCAGACTGTCACGAGCTGCTCCAAGCGCTGCGAACTTGGCCGATTCGGTTTTTTGCCGGACGGATTGGTAACGGGGATTGGTAGAAAGTATCTGAGACTCAGAGGGCAGCTCCTGAACAGGCTTCAGAAACCCAGGTGCCACTCGGTACAATTGTTGCGAGCGCATCTGGAATCGCTCATGGTAAATTCTTTCGGAACTTCGTAACTGCCCGTTGATTGTCGTCAGGGCCGTTCGAGCGGCCACCCACTGGCTGCGCGCCCGCAGTAAATCTGCTTTTGAACCGGCGCCGGCCTGAACCCTCTCTTCTACTTGCTCCACAAGAACTTTGTGCTCTTCGACGTTGGTCAAAGCAAGCGATTGTAACGCTTGGTTACGGGCAACCTCGTAATGGGCGCTGATCAGATCAAGTACCAACTCCTCCCTGATCACTCTCCGTTGCCACCGCTGGGCTTCAATCTCAAGATCTGCGGCGGCAACTTTATACCCCGAGGCACCGAAGTCATACAAAAGCTGCGAGGCCGTGACAACGGCATCCAAACGGTTACCGCTATCAAAGGCCGTCCGGTCTGCGGAGACGATGTCGGAACGGTTCTCAAAACCAAACCGGATCTGAGGCAGGCGTTGGGCAGCAACCTCAGTGCGGCGCTGCGCCAGTTCTTCCAGGCGGGACTTCTCGAGAAAGAGCTCTGGTTGCGCGTTCAATGCCTCAAGGACAATAGTCCTGAACTCGGCAAACCTCGTTTCCGGCAAGTTTAGTGACTCAGCGTTGGCAACTCCACTAATGAGCGCAGTAGCCAGCCACAGCCAGAGAGCGACCTGATGTTTCGACATAGTGAATTCCATTTTCTCAGCACTTCTGACACGCCCTTACTGAGCATATCTGGCGTAGAGCAATCCCTTAATCAGACGTAAACATCGTCGTCTGATTGCCGTAGACTGAAATAAGCAATCGGAAGAGAAGAAACAAATGACTCCTGCCATTCATTCTGGACGCCTTCGAGAACGACAATCTTCGCTTCCTCATGGATCAGAGAGCTGAGGCGGGTGACCTGCTCGAAGTACCTGGAATGGTCAAACGAATTTTCGCTGGCGCCGATTCCCAACCATTCGGGAGTAATCGATACTGCGGACACCGCCCTCTCCACAACGAGCGTATTATCCGACCCCGGATCCGTAAGAACAGGGTTACGCATGATCAGCTTCACGCCGTGATCGCCAAGCGTGTAAAGAACCTGCCGAAATTCCCGGAAGTCTCTGATGAAAGCCAGATCGGAAGCGTCAAACGCCACGCAAAAACCGAATCCCTGCCTTTTTACTTCCTCCGTCGCTCTGGTAAGCGCACTGGTAAAGCGCTCTATCAGGAGCGCCTGTGGCTGCAATCCCATGATCACGCGCGACTCGACACCAAGCCCCCTGACCTCTCCGCCGGTATGGGAGCTCAGCGCTGAACGGGCACACGCTGTCACGATCCTGTTTAAAAGAACAATGTAAGTCTCAGCGTTGCGTACAACACCGCTCACTCCGCGAGAAGAAAGGCTGCGATTCGACTCAAGCTGCACCGAATAGCCCACTAGATCACCGCGCCGGCTGTATATACTCTTGCCGACAAGCGGCTTCTTTTCGTGTTTTTCGCTAAAAGGCGCTGCTGGCTGATATACCTTGGCGGCCTGGTCGGACAAATTATTGCGTAACATTGATCAAGCCTCAGTGAGTACGGTCAGAGGTCAAGGGTTACTCGGAAACGTACGTTACGACTCACTATTTTTAATCTCTACGACTAAAGTGTGACGCAGTTTTGATTTTCATGCCTAGATTTGACTATACTGCATATCAGGACATGCAAAGCCGAGTACCAATATACGCAAAGTTAGTACATCGGATTGGCATCTGTCAATTATTCTAATTCTTTTCGAGGGGCCTACCCGTGACTCAGAATGACACCGGAGTTAAAACAGTTCTCTCAAGGATGAAAACTATCTATGGCGTTGAAAAAGACGCAGAGTTGGCCAGGGCACTGGATATCAGCCCTCAAACCCTGAGCTCGTGGCGTCAGCGCTCTGCCATTCCCTACGCTCTGTGCGTAGAGTGTGCGAAATCCCGTGGCGCATCACTTGACTGGCTCTTGTACGGTGAAGGGCAAATGATGCGAGACAGGGAACGCGAGAAGCACGTTACTCCCATTGAAACTACTTCCGGACAGGAAGGCGATGTCAAAATGGAAATACTGAATGTGCTTGAGGGACTCACACCTGAAGACCTTGAAGACATCCTGAGTGAAGCGGCACACCGTAAGCGCCTACGCACCCTGGAACAACGTTTTGAACACCTGCAGTCTCAATTCTTTGGAGATGAAAAACAGGCTGTTTGATGCATTTACGACAGGTATAAAGAGGTGCTGACAGAAAGCCGTTCACCCTGAATGGCTTTCTGGCTCAGGATCTCTTGATTAAGATCCCTTGGTGTCCCTCCCTCACAATGAGACTCAAATGGTCACCAGGCTCGACCGGGACGCTAAGGGCATGGATCGCTGAAGAATTCTGAGTGGAATCTTGATAACAGAGAATGATTTTTCTATCGATGTCGCCCCCGAAATCACGGCCAACACCTGCGATTTGCTTACCGCCTTGAGACTGAAACCCGTTACCACGAACCAGCCCGCCATCATTTGGCGTCACTTTATTCAGAGACACGTTTATCAGCGCAGACGCAACAACCGTCAAAAACAACAGAATAACGACAAAGCCGTAACGGTGTGCAACCAATAAACCATAAAGAGCTACACAGCCTAGAAAAACGACCAGACCGAAAATGGCCAGCACCAGAGAATCGCCGCCTTTTCGAGCAAACATTACCGGCCCGCCACTAATCCGCCATCTCGCTGACGGCAACAATCAATTCGCTCAGCATCAATACCACCTCGCGTACATCAACCGAGACAGCATTACCACTCTCTTCATTGCCTGCAGGCATTCCCTCAATCAGCCTTCGAACCGACCGTTTGATAAGTTCAAGTTGAACCCGCTTCTCGGGCGAATCCGCTATGTTATTTTCCACTTCGGACATTGATTCCAAAAACGCTTCGAGATTGCCTCTTTGGTGATTAAGAGTTTTCTTCTGGTGGATAGTCTGCGTGAGCATTTCTTTCAACAGGGTTTTATGTTCGGTTAATGCGAAAGAAAAGACCTCTGCGCTCTGCTCATCTGTCAATCCTGCATCCAATTCAGCAACCTGGCTTGGCACATATCTTTGCAGATAATGGATGAAGTCCGGCTCGGAAAGAGGCTTCGAAATGGCATAGCCTTGAGCTCCTGCACATCCAAGCGCCTTAAGCAGATTGAACTGTTTTGCGCTTTCGACACCTTTTGCATAGACGCTAACGCCATTCTGAGAGGCAAACTCGACTATGTTCTGAACGATAAACATGCTCCCGAGATCGTCTTCCAGATTGGAGACGTAACTCTGGCTGATCTTAATGCTCTCGATTGGCAATCGCGTCGCATTGAACAGCCTAGTATCTCCCGCACCAAAGTCGTCTATTGAAAACCTGATACCCTTGCTGCCAAGTGTCCTCATCGGTTGGGCTAGTGAATTTATGTCCGGCAACTTACTCAGGTTAATGACATCAATACTAAGCCGACTTACGACAGTTGGTTCGAAATTCGATAGCACTGAAACGGCTCGCTTGAAGAATATTTCATCAGCCAATTGACGGGCACCGATGTTAATACACAGCCGGATATCCATCTCTCGGCTCGCCCACCCTTCAATGGTTGATAGCGCAAGGTCAAGCACCCATAAGCCAACTTCGTCGTAAACCGACATTTCCTGAATATACTCAAGAAATTCAATCGGCCTCTGCACACCTTTCTCGGGATGCGCCCACCGCAACAAACCTTCAGCAAAGCCAACGTCACCAGTAGAAAAGCTAATCACTGGCTGAAAGTTCAGGCTGAACTCGCCTCGCCTAAAGGCATCAACAACTTCTTCGACTTTTTGAGTATTACCTGCAGGCTGTTCCATCTTATCGCTGTAAACAACAAACCGATTACTGCCTTCCAGCTTGGCTCTCAGAGCGGCTTTTCGTGCCTTGGCCAACAAGTCTTCCGCACGAAGTGAATCCCAGATATCTCTCACATAAACCCCGGCATTTACAGAAAAGGTAAACGAAAAGCCATGCACGACGAATTCATCGGTCAATGCTTCGTACACACCACGGAAAACTTCTCTGAAGTCATCTCTGCCATTCAGAATGACCAGAAACTCATCGCTGCGATAACGGGAAACGAAAACCCCATCTTCAATCCAGGGCCTGAGACGAAGGGCCATTGATGAGATAAGGTCATCAGCGAGATCGCTCGGAAAGTTCGCTGATTCCTTTCGCCATCCATCAAGTGAGAAAAGCGCCACTGCAAGGTCCCTGGACCTCCGGGAGAGGCTGTGGCACAGGACTTCAAGCTTTCTTTCGGCTCCGAGTGTATTGGGAAGTCCGGTCACCGCATCCGTCAGCGGCCGGGAGACAGAACTTTCCTGGTCGCGCGACGCGGCCGGAAGGGACCTGAAAAGCAGTATGAGGTAGCAGGCACCCTTGGCATCCATGCTGTTTATGCCAAACAATTCGAATGTTTTACCAGCTTCAGCTGGGGCGAGACTCACGCCCTTAATCGGGTTATTGTTTTTCAGTTCGGCAGGTACGTCAGCCAAACCTATCAAAGCAGGCATTGTTAGGCTTGAATCGAAAACCTCGTCGAACTTTTCGCCGATGATTTTCAATGGGCTCATTGAAAGCTCTTCAATCGCCAACCTGTTCGCGTCAGTAATGCGAAACTCTCCGAAGGCCTCAATGACAAGGCCTGGCAAAGGCAATTCATAGAAAGTACGAGCATAGAAAAGCGGGTTACTGGAAAGCGAAAAGTCCCCAGTAATGACGTTCGTCCCTGCCAACGGCTTGCCGCCTTTGATGAGCTTCATACCACCGTCCCCCAAATTCCCCGCATACGATTCTTCCCTGCCTGTAGACTGTTATGCATGCATTGACTAGACGATGACTTGCGATCCGGAGATGCTGCCACTGAAGGCGTGAAAGGGAATCCCTTGTAAAACGTCCCGTTGCCAGGTTGTTTTGACATCCTCCATTACCACCACCTTTCGATGTTCATGAATGGCTTCACTGAGCATTTTTACTCCGGTTTCAAACTTGACAGGGTTGTAGGCTCCGTACTTGTCACCAAGTCCCAGGGCTCTTGGAGAAACCATCAAACCCGATACGCTGCGCTCAAGAACACTTCGCAAATTTCTGCCGAGTTTCTGACTAAGGGTGCCGACAAAAAATACCTCAATGCCCTGATCTTCCAGAACGTAAAGAGCCGCCCTAAAACTTCTCAGAAACCCAGCGTCGCTCGAGGAAGGCTCTGAAAAGGCAACGAATACCCTTACACCCACCTTCAGCAAAAGCTCAGCGGTCTGCACTAGTTGCTGCTGAATGCCTTCGCTGCAAAGAGCCACCGCTTCGGTCCTGAAAATAACGGAATCGCCCCGGCTAGCATCCAACTCATCCGATGCCACGGGATCCTTCGCACTCGACCGGTATACGGATGAACCAATTCGCCCAATCCTGGATGCCAGGAATTCTACGCACTCGGAATCCTGTTCGTCCGACATCCCCAGGCAAAAGCCGCCATCGACACCACATGAAGTGCTCAAGTCGAAAACATACCCCCGCAGACGATTGTCGCGCCCTGTTAGAGGCATCCCTCTGATGGGATCGGACGGACTTCCGGATCGCCCCAACCCCAAGGACCCGTTACAACTTTTAAACTCCTGAAACATCATCGTCTCGATCCCACGTATTGCTTCACTACTCGATATCCATAATATATCCGTTTTTAGTACTTTGATGAAATTATGTCAACATTTTGCTTTCAATCGACACCAAAGAGTTTGACTATCCATCAAATTCTCTGTCTTCAGGCATCCTCGCTCTGGTCAGAGTTTGTGGCGATTCGCGCAGCATTTTCAGATATGCAAAAAACTGTGAAATACAAAATACGGAAAACAAGCCTGCTATCTTTTATCCTGATAAGGTAAACTTCATGCGTAGCATTAAGTATTGTCTTTGTTTACTATTCGGATTGAAGTTTTTACGGGGAGCTATAAAGGTGTTGAGCCATCCTAATAACCTGTCATGGGTACTTTGGACTACCTCAGTCGCGATAATTTTGCTCTTTTCGGCTTCTGTTCATCCTGATGAGTCGATTCCGCTTGAGATTGTGCATGGCGACAGTGCCCGCCACTTAACTATCTCTCATACAGCACTGGACGCACTCCCCCAACACTCTGTTGCTACGGGATCGCCGTATTTTGAAGGGCAGGTTCGTTTTAGCGGGCCACTGTTAGAGGATGTGCTTATCCATGCGACAGGAAAGGAGCCTGAAGGGAAAAATCCGATTACATTGTCGGCGCTCAATGATTATTTCGTCCAGACCACACTTGACGTTCTGAGCGAAGCTGACGCGATCATAGCCACTCGCAAGGACGGTATCCGACTGTCAATCCGGGATCGCGGACCGTACTGGCTCATCCTTCCCCTGTCCGACCGCCCTGAACTGGATAACGAGCAGTACCACAGATTGCTTGTCTGGCAGTTGTCCCGAATCAAAGTCGGAGATTGACCCTATGGTTTCCTGGGCCCGGTCAACGCTGTTCCATCGTTTATTTTCACACCGGATTACTTTCTCGGTATTCGTTCTCACCTGCTTTCTGTTAATCGTCACCGCCGCAAATTATATGGAGGCGAAGGACCGAAAAGACGTTACCTTGTCAGGGATCCGGCTTGCCTCCTGGAGCCTGACACAGCTTCGTGATGAGGCACGCTCCTTTGACCGGCAACTGGTACTGATGAGTACCCGGCTTGCCAAGCCAGAAATGCTTTACGTTCGTTACGACATCCTTTGGAGTCGTTTTGACTATCTGCTCACCAGCACAGAATCCTATGCTGTTCGGAGCGTGAACGACAACGTCACCAGAATCGAAAGCCTATTTTCACAATTCAAAACACTGGACGCCGTTGTCTCAAGAGTCTCGAATGGAGAGTACGACGAACGGTCTCTCCAGTTACTGAAAGCTGACTGGCGAGCTCTGCACAAGGACATAAACGCACTTGTTATCGAAAATATGGTTGGAGGAGAAACCGGGAACCTTACAGAGCAATTCGACAAGGATCTTGAACAGCTCGCCGAAATGCGCACCGTGCTTCTGATCCTCCTTGCCGCAGGGTTTGTGTATTTCGTGTTCGCCATCCTTTATCTGAGGCGGCAGTTCCGGAAAGACCCACTGACCGGCCTGGCCAACCGTCACTATCTGGAAAAGAAAGGCTCAGTCAGTGAGCAGGACCTCGTTATAGTCTGCGAAATCCGAGACTTTCAGCAAGTACAGACCGAACACGGGGGGGCAGAGGCAGACCAGCTTATCGCTCTTTGCGCCAAAAAACTCTCTGAATGCATCTCGAGTTTGGACACGCTCATTCACCTTTCTTATGGCGTCTTTGTTATTGTCAAGCGGGATTGTCGGAAAGCACCAGAATACGTAACGAGCGAAGTCATCGCATGCTCATCATTTGACTGGGAAATAGCTAATACCTCTGTACCTATCCGTTTCGTAGCGGGGGCCGATCCCGGGGAACCTGACGAGGAAGTGAGCCGACCCTGGCAAATAAGGCATCAAAACGCACTGAGAGCACTGAACCACTCTTTGTTAAATGACCATAATTTCTGCATTATTGACAATGAGTTGCTGTCCAAATTCGACTTCAGGGCAGAGGTTCTTGGTGAATTGGTACGTTTTTTCCGAGGTGAACCGACGAAGATCAGCCTATCCTTGGTTTATCAACCGATTGTCCAGATCGACAAGCAGAAAACAGTTGCCGGTGCAGAGGTGCTTCTGCGGGCAAAACTGGATAATGAGACCTTCGTACCGCCCAATGTAATTGTCGATATCTGCGAACGCCATGGACTGGGAAGCAAGTTTGGTGCGTGGTTATTCCAAAAAGTTGGTAACGAGGCGTCCCAACTTTTCTCTGTACTAAGATTCCAGGGATTTCTGTCCCTGAATCTCAACCCTTCGCTAATCAATGAGTCCTTGCCCGAAATTCTCAAGGACACCATAGTTGCTGCGGGAGTGGAGCCCGGTCATATCTGCCTTGAGATCACCGAGGATAACGCCTCACTAGATTTTGACAGAACCATACCGGTCATAGAGCAGTGCCGGGCAATGGGAGTCTCCATAGCGCTGGACGATTTTGGCACGGGATACTCATCACTCGAGTATTTGCAGCACCTCCGAATTGACAAACTGAAAGTTGATCGGTCGTTCGTGAATGAGATCGAAAACAGTCCCGCCAGAAGCCAGTTCCTGAAGGGCATCCTGGATATCGCGCATCAGATGGGCGTAAGCACCGTTGTTGAAGGTATAGAGAATCAACAACAATGGGATATTGTTGCCGAACACAGAGCCAGTTTCGTGCAGGGCTATTTCGCCTACAAGCCCATGGAACTGGCTGACTTTCTCTCAATTCTTGTTGACCAGTTGATTACTGGCGACGCAAAGGCCGTCAAGAGCAATGTTTCAGTTTTTCCAGGTTAACACTCAGAACCAAGACAAGCTGTTTATACCAGCATTTGCCCCGAGCCTCTGACGAATTTGATCACCGTCAACTTTCTTTTCGATTTGTATTAAATTTGCGTACTCCTCGGCCAGACCACTGATATTATTACATTAATAATGTTGTCAGGGTTTAACCAGAGGAGAAACCAAATGATTAAACACTTACTGGGCATTGCAGCCGGAGTGGGACTTATTGCACTCGCGCCAACAGCTACCGGCAGTGAACTGCAGGACCGAGCCTTGTCCATGTTCAGCGCCGTTCCCAAGTACCCACCCGTGATTGATGGTAACGAGCTGACCCAGGCGAAAGTTGAGCTGGGGAAAATGCTGTTCTTCGAACCGCGCCTCTCTTCAAGCCACCTGATTAGCTGCAACACCTGTCACAATGTTGGTATGGGGGGCCATGACTACCTCCCAACTTCCATTGGCCACGGCTGGCAGAAAGGCCCCCGCAACTCACCAACGGTATTTAACGCTGTATTCAACGCCGCCCAGTTCTGGGATGGCAGAGCCGCCGACCTTGCTGAACAGGCAAAAGGCCCTGTGCAGGCTGGTGTTGAAATGAGCAGTACGCCTCAGCGCGTTGTGGCCACGTTGAAAAGCATGCCTGAATACGTGAGTAAGTTCGAGGATGCATTCCCGGGACAGAATGATCCCGTTACTTTCGATAACATGGCTACGGCTATTGAAGCTTTCGAGGCAACGCTGATCACTCCCGACGCTCCGTTCGACAGGTTTCTGCGTGGTGACACCGCGGCACTGAGCGACCATGAACAAGAGGGATTAGCATTATTCATGGACAAAGGCTGCGCCTCTTGCCACTCCGGCGTTAATCTCGGTGGCCAGAATTACTTCCCCTTTGGTCTGGTAACGAAACCCGGGGCGGAGATTCTTCCTGAGGGCGACAAGGGCCGTTTCGCAGTGACCGCAACAGCCTCAGACGAGTATGTGTTCAGAGCCGCTCCGCTGAGGAACATCGAACTGACGGCGCCCTATTTCCACTCAGGCGCAGTATGGAGCCTTGAAGAAGCCGTTGCTGTGATGGGAACCGCACAGCTGGGTGCGGAATTGGCGGGAGACGAGGTCGACGCCATCGTTGCATTCCTGAAAACCCTGACCGGCAAAGTCCCGGAAATTAAATACCCGGAATTGCCGCCCAGCACTGACGGAACACCACGACCTGTCTCCATGACCCAATAATCTGGACTGATGGCCTGGTCCTTCTCGTATAAATGAAGGACCGGGCAAATCAGATCTCTCGCGCTCTCCATCGTTTACAGTTCATGACTATCGAGACGCTCGGTAACTCTGAATTTCCTGCTTCAATGAATTCTGAAACTCTATGAGATCCTGATCAGAAAACTGAACTTCGACTTTTCTCAGATTCTTCTGCTTTTCCAGCTCGAGGCGCTTCTCGGCAAACACATGATGCAGTACATCGACAGGTATGCTCTTACCCTCGTTTGCATTCATGTACTGTCTCAACTCCTTGAAACGCTCGGGTGCCGGAACGGCCTTCATCTTAGTATCAATATCTTTCTGTCGAATCCCATGCAGGCGTCCCCAGAGGGCCACCGCTTTTTGCCAGCTTTCTGTGAGATTACGTGACTGAGTTACCGGGACCCGGTGGGGACGCCCCGAGACATTCACCGAAAAATAGCACTGATAATCCTGATCGCGTTTCAGTTTTCCAATACCCAGAGTGAGGCCGTGAAAGCCTACCCCACGACAGGGCTTGGTTCCCCGATGTTCGCTATTGATGAAATCGACATACTGGGTCGCTGCGGCCCTGGCAAGCAGCTTGGCCTCATGATAGCGGGCCTTGGTATGTTGATACCGATACCAGACATCGTCAGGGATACTATTCGACATTTTTTCCAGACTGAAGCTCTTCCGGTAACGCTTCCCCCGGATGTCAACGGATACCCTCCATCCTTTAAACCGACCTCTCTTCTCAATCTCATCACAAAACTGAATTGCCATTGATCCACTTGATCCTTTATCTCAAACCGGACTTAGTTCAAAAGGTTGTCTTCGACCGCATTACGATCGTACTTCGGCCTCAACATCAAGCGCCAGAGCTTACCCGGCGCCCAGCAATATATCTATGCATTTTGAATACCCTGGCAACACAATTCAAACAGTATTGCCTATTGGAGGGCCGGTCACGATTTTCGTCGGGGGCACACTGACTCTTCAATGCTCTTAAAAACCTTTCATGACGTGAAAGTGTCGAAAATAGTCACTTTAACGACGACAGAACAGGACGATCCACTTTTAAGCTGGCATAACGTCAGCAATAAGGAGTTTTATCATGCCGTCCATCGCCCACCACAACCACGACGAGTTTATCTGTGAAATTAAACGGGAGCTTGATTCATATAATATCAGTGCTTCAACCATCCAAATCAGCAGCGCCCTGGCCGCCAGTCAGGGTGCCAGTAATTACAAAGAACTGGTAAATCATTTACCACTCGCCCTGGACGCATCCGATGAGGCCAATCATCGGTTCAAGACTTACATTGAGTCCGTTGCAGGAATCAATGCAGCCAACGGTGTTTTTCCGGTTCCCGGGTTCACTCTGCAGGACATTCTTGTGGGTTTGCCGGGAACGGTTTTGGTTGCGCCCGTCGGTAAAAGTTTCGGCGTCCGAATTACATGGACTGATCTCGAAAACCCTGTTTCAGAACCGTTTATCGTTCATAACACTGGTCTGTTCGACGGAAAAATACGCAATAATCAAAGCGTTTATCGTGTTGGCCGCCATATATCACCCGCGTATTGGGAGTATCAGCGCGAATGCTTTTTGTCGATCGTGAGATCGGTCTGTACAGGGTATGAGCCAGAGGGGCCAAGGGGCGAGCCAGTATTTACCCACGGTGCAGCAGTAGCGCTAGCTGAGTTGTCTGAGCATTTTGCTACCCTGAACCAGAATAAAGAGGTCAAGGGTATGAACCCTGAATATTTCACCTGCCGTTGTGAACACCGGCTGCCCGGAACAACTGATCTGGATCTGGCAAGGCTCGCACATAATCGGGTATACGACTCAGACGACAACTGCTGTGATACATCTGACGTTCTGGCCAATCTTAAAGCAATGCGTCGCGAAATCGAGCTATCGCAATCATGGGTGCCCACCTGGCTATACAGGACAACGATATACCTTTCGGGATGTTTCAAGAAGAGGGATTGACGTTTACTGCTCCCTCGACGGCAAAAGAACCGGCAAATAGGGCAAGACCTTCCGGTCAGGCAACATCCCGCCCTTCCTCACGCATCAGACGCCGAATGTGAATTTCGAGGTGTCGATAATCGTCTGATTGGAGGAAGGCTTCACGGTGGTTTGCGGGCAAATTGGCTTTGAAATCCGTGTGGATCGTTTCTTTCAGGCGGCCGGGGTGGCGTGACAGGAAGTACACCACGTCCCCCAGGTACAGCGCCTCCTCAATATCATGGGTTACGATCAACACGGTATTTCGTTCCTTGCGCACCACGTTTAACAGAAGATCCTGCATTTGCCAGCGGGTTTCCGGATCCAGGGCGCCAAAGGGTTCATCCATCAACAGTAATTCGGGATAGTTGGCCAAAGTACGGGCAATGGCCACGCGCTGGCGCATACCGCCGGAGAGCTGGTGAGGATAGGAACTGGCGAATTTTTCGAGACCGACAGCCTGAATGAAGTGATCAACGGTGCCCTCATTCAACGCACTGCGATCGCCGTTGATTTTAAGGCCGTAGGCTACGTTTTCCCGCACGGACAGCCAGGGGAACGAGGTGTAGTCCTGGAATACCATGCCTCGATCCCGGCCGGGCTGGGAAACCGCCCGGCCGTTCAGCTGTATGTTGCCTTCCGACGGCTTCTCAAGCCCCGCCACCATGCGCAGCAACGTGGACTTGCCGCAACCCGAAGGCCCCAGCAGCACGCCCACCTTGCCTGCGGACAATGACAGCGAGATGTTCTCGAGAGCCTGAACGGTGCGTCCGGCGGACTTGAAAACCTTGCTCACACCTGTGATGGCAAGACCAGTTGTGGAAGACATGAGATAGCTCCTTTCCGCCGACGTTTCAGAGCGTGGATTTCAGTGGCGTCATATCCACGCCGGACTCCATCGGATGGCGTTCTTCAACCAGCCCGAACTTGAGCCACCAATCGGTCACGGTCTCCCAGTTGTTGGTCACCTGGCCGTTGGGGAGCCCCAAAGGCAATTCGCCGGGAATCAAGCCCATGTACCTGGCAGCCTGGGTCTTGTCGAAGATCCAGATGCCACCCTTGTAAATTTCACCGTCGGAACCGAGCACTTTCTCTACGTCGGCCACCGGGAAGTTGAGACCTTCGGCGATGATCTTGTTGGCTTCCGTCGGGTTGGCTTTCCAGAAGTCCACGGCATCGAAATAGGCCTGTACTACCTTGGCAGCGACTTCCGGCTTGTCCTTGAGAAAGTAGTCACTCATATACATGGCGTCACCGAGCAACGCAGTTTCGATCCAGCCGGGCTCTTCAGAAGTGGCGGCAACGGTTGCACCGGGTAGCGCGTCAAGTGCCTGAGAGCCGAACGGTTCCCAGAATTCTGCGGCCGCCACATCACCGCCGACCAGAGCGCCAACAGCGTCATCCATGATCAGGTTGGTGAACTGGACCTCATCAATACTAACGCCGTTTTCCTCCAGCCAGATTCCCATGAAGATCTGTGTCAGGCCGCCTTCAAGAACCGCAACCGACTTTCCCTTCAGGTCCTCAGCGCTGTTCACGCCCGGCGCCAGAATGATCTTGTCGGTGCCATAGGAGGGGTTGGTGTAGGTAACCATTTTTACCGGTACCTCTTTATCGGCTGCAATTGGCGCATATTCTGCGGTGCTGGAAGTTATATCCAGCGCGTCGGCCGACATCAGTGCAAAACTCTCATAAGGATCTTCGATAATTGTGATTTCAAAATCCAGATCGGGAGCCAGGTTCTTTTCCTGAGCAATAAACCAGAATCCATAACCGGGCCATGAAAACAGCGACAGTCTGACTTTTTCAGCCGATAGCACACTACTTGAGAGTAGCAGGAGCACCACCAGAGAAACGGTACGTTTGAGCCAGTTCATTTTTTGATACCTCTTGCATTGAGAAACGAATCGAAGAAAGTGTTCTGCGTCACTTCGCATGACCAAGATAGGGAAAGCATTTTCGGTAAATCAGTCTGAATAACACGTCAAACATGAGACCGAGGGCGCCAATGGTGACAATACCCGCCATGATGTCGTCCACGTGAACAAACCGTTTGGCCCGCATCATCATGGCGCCGATGCCGTCGGTAGCTGCGACAATTTCGGCAATAACCAGGTAGGTCCAGCTCACCGCCAGCATCTGCCGGCAGGTATCGAGGTAACCGGGTAGCGAGTTCCGGAATAGCACTGTCCAGAGAATGATGCGCCGCCCGCCACCCAGTGTTTTCGCGGTCTCAATGAGTACCCGGGGAGTCTGCCGGGTTACATCGGCCAGCATGATGACCAGGAAAAAAACCACCCCCATTAACAAAAGCGTGATTTTCTGGCTGTCGCCGGTTCCGAGCCACATCAGAAGCAGTGGGATGAAAGCTGGCGCCGGCAGGTAACGCCAGGCTCCCAGCAGCGGATTGAGAACGCTGTCAACGCGCGCAAAGGACCCCATCAGAAGCCCGAAAGGTAACGCAATCATGACCGCAATCCCGAAGCTGACGACGATTCGGGTAACGCTGGCAAGGACGTCAGAGAAAAAGTTCTTCTCCAGGAACAGTTCCTGCAAAGAGCTGAAAACAGCGACGGGCCCCGGGTAAAGGCGATCCGGTGCAAGATCCATTTGCGACGTGATTTGCCAAAGTGCAAGGAAGGCTAACCAGCCGACTGCGCCGAGGAGCAGTCGTTGAGCTCCGGGAATACTCTGGTTGAAATCGAACCACTTTTCGGACTTGCCATTTGGCGGAATGCTGGTGCCCGCGGCTTTGTGAAGTCGTTGCCCGGTTACCTGCTCCGAGAGTTTTGCTGTCATGGGGTCAACCTCAGAAAGCCGTCAGAAAGCTGAGTCCGTAGACCGGCACGGCTTTGCCATCACGTAGGGCGGCCGGAACCTCAACCTGGCCGTAAGTTTCAGCATAGATGCCTTCAATACGGTTCCTGTGGTAGCTCTTGAGCTGTCCTTTGAGACCTACTGTGCGGGTGTAATTGTCGCCGTAGAGTTCTTTGTGCAGCGCTGGCAGCTTGTACCAGGGCGTGGTGGGCCTGGTGTGATGGGCGTTGTGGTAGCAGAAGTTCAACACCAGCAGATTGAACACCGGCCAACGGCGGCTGAGGAGATTGCTGTACGTATTATTTTCCTCGTATTCTCGGTCTCCCTTGTGGGGGAAAGTTGCGTTCGGATCGTTCAGGGTCACCAGAATTTCATAGTTGTGCTGGTAGGCATCGAAGAATCGCAGCACTGTGAGCATAAAAAGGTAGGCAAGCGCATAGAGCAAAACCGCTTTCAGGCTCCACACGGCAAGCGCTGCAAGCAGAAGTATTCGGGTGGCAATAACGGCCAATGAACGTTTCCGGAATCCGGGTTTTCCAATGCTTGTAAAAGGAGCAATCACCAGCATGGCATGCATGATGATATCGACGGCAGGGAAATACCCCCATTCAAGAGCGAAAACGAGCTTTTCGGTTTTTGGATGAGCTTTCAGCCACGCGCGGTAGTCAAACGAAATGGGATCAGCATTATCGACATGATGGCGCATGTGTTTGTAGCGTAAATCCTCGTAAGTCCCGTAACAGGCCCCCGTAATCCAGTTCAGTGCTTTGCCCAGACGAGTGTTATGCTCGGTCTTCCTGAACAGCGCGTTGTGTCCGCAGTCATGCACCAGGTATGCGGCGATCACCATTCCATGGCCGCAGGCGAGGACGCCGATCAAAGGCAGAACGAAGCCGGGCTGGGCCATCAATAGCCAGCCACCGATATAGGTGACAAGAATGTAGGCCAGCACAAGGGCCAGCGGCCAGACTCCGTCAGCATGGCGAAAATGCTGCTTGATGGTAAACATGGTCCCTACTCCTCCTTCAGGGATTAAGCGATCTTGGTTTTTCTGGTTGCAGAGGACTGCCAACGCTGGAAATGGGCAAGTTCCTCTTCACCGATCCACCGGTTCAGAGACCAGAGATCGGCAATGGGCGCTTTGGTGAAGGGCAGCATGTGCAGGTATCCGTCCGTGCCAAACTCCGGCGTCATGGTTGTGACCTTCACACCACGCTTCATCTGGGATTCCCAGACTGCTTCCCAGCAGGCCTGATGGGATGCGAGTGCGTCAGCGTATTCGGGAGCGGCCGGGTGTGGCACCTGCGGCCCCTGATCGTAGCCAACGCGGGAGTGAATATGGCGGGCCTGCTGAGCTGTTCGCACAATGCAGTCCCACTCGATATGCGGCAGGCGCTCGCTGACGACGGCCCAGTGACTGAAATCACAGGTCACCTCGATGTGCGGCACTTTCTCGAGGATGGCCACCGTGTTCCATGGGCTAAAAAAACTGCGTCCGCGGTGCGTTTCGAAGCTCGCGAGAACGTTGTGCCTGTCAGCGATGTCCTGGGCCTCTGAGAAAAAGCGCACCGAATCCTCAATTGTCCAGGCGTCACAGCCGCCCATGATGTTGACGAATTGCGGTTTCAAACCAGTCCCGGAGGCGCTTAGTATTTTTTCTTCGAAGTCTTCAAGGTGTTCCTCAATCGTTGCGTGGCGCCTCGGAACGTAACCTCCCGCAGTGCAGATTTCCTGAATCCAAAGGAGGTTGTTCTCGGCCAATGCCTCACCAAAGGCCGCAGCGCCCTTCCCTGAATCCGGTACAGGTGCCTCAATGCCCGAGAATCCTGCTTCTTTTACCTGTGCAATGGCTTCTGTCAGAGGACCTTCATGGCCCCAGAGAGTTTTGAATCTTTTTAATTCCACAGTTATCCCCCAAGCAGTATTTGAGATTTCTGCGTGATCTTCTGCAACCCCTGTGCCATAGGACTGAAAAGGCTTTAAATATACAGGCTGGCATGTAAATGATGCGTGAAATCCGGATCAAAAGAGCGGGATTAGTGGTGAAGATTGGTGCGTGTGCACAGAGGATGTGCAGACGCACCCGATGGCCCTTCGTTTTTTCAAAGAAGGCCAGCCCACCTACTATGAATCAATGGGGAATGGCTACTATGCAGGTAGCGATTTTCTCGAGTTGGGCGTTAAAGCCGGTTTGCTTGAATCAGCCATCAGAAAACGGATGACCAACCTGCTGAGAAATACCCAGAAACAGGCCGCTAATGTGATAGAAAGCTCGTTTATGACTCCTTTACAGCAAAGGGAGTACAGAGATCTGCTGGAACAGCGCCTGCGTTTTCTGAGCCTATTGGATATACCTTGATCGTATTGTCCTAGACCCAGCCAAAAACCATAGGAGCCCCCCCCCCATAACGTCCGGCTCGTAGATCGCATTCAGGACGAACACCACTGCCTGTTGAGCTAGTGGAATGCCTATAGATTACTTGATGGCAAATCGGTCAGAAAGACTCGCGCATCACTGCCTCAACCGTCTGCGCTGACAACGCCACCGGATTGGCTTTCATGGAGGATGAGCTGGCCGCCGCCTGCGCCGTCGCTAGGACCTGTGCTTCGGTCACTCCCAGAGACGCAAGCC
Organism: Marinobacter sp. DSM 26671; assembly: GCF_900112835.1. NCBI lineage: Bacteria > Pseudomonadati > Pseudomonadota > Gammaproteobacteria > Pseudomonadales > Marinobacteraceae > Marinobacter > Marinobacter sp. DSM 26671. The sequence goes on from NZ_FONF01000001.1 coordinate 504,839, forward strand.
CCGGAAGCCCGTTGTCAATAATCCACTGGCGAAAGTCGGCAAGCGCTGAATCGGGCTGAGTTTCAAACACCTCAGCGATCCAGCCGGTCACCTGGTCGATGCGATGGGTCAGCTCAGCACTGTCCGAGTGCTCCCGGTTTACGGCGATGCCAGCGGGCAACAGGGCGCCGCAGATAGCCCCATGAGGCGCGCCACACAGCCCTCCCAGCGGGCCGGCAATGCCGTGAACCACACCGAGCCCCGAGTTTGCCAGCGCCAGGCCGCCGAACAGGCTGACCCGCGCCATATCATCCCGAGCGCTTTGGGATTCCTGCGCCATCAGATGTCGGAGCGCTTTAAGACCCAGAGGAATCGCTTCCTTGCAGAGCATGTCGGTGAACACGGTGGCTCGGGACGACAGGTACGGTTCAATCACCTGCGTGACTGCATCCAGCCCCGAGTGCAGCGTTACGTTGCGCGGGCAGTGATCGGTCAATGCCGGATCCAGCAGGGCCAGGTCAGGCAACAAGCCACTGTCACGCAGGCTCACTTTGCGTTGGGCATCCGGCACATCAATCACGGCATTACGGGTTACTTCCGCGCCTGTGCCGGAGGTGGTGGGCACCAGAATCAGCGGCAGCCGCCGTGCGGTCAATGGCAATCCGTCGCCGACCACTTCCAGGTGACTCATCAGGCTGCTGTCACTGGGCAACATAGCCGCCATCACCTTGGCGGAATCCATCACCGAGCCACCGCCAATGCCAATCACCAGATCAATTCCCAGCGCCTTGCCCTGATCGATCGCCTTAAGCAATGACGGAAGGTCCGGCTCATTAACAATTGCCAGTGTTTGCACAATTTCAAAGGCGGTCAGGGAATCGAGCACACGGGAAAGTCGACCGGGATTGTTGCCATGAACCACCAGAGCTCGGGAACCTAACTTTGCGGCACGCTCATTGAGTTGAGCAATATGCCCACGGCCAAAAAGGATTTCGCTCGGAGTTAACAGGCTGAAGGCTTTGGACATAACGGCTACCCTGTGTCGCCATCTGAAAATGATCGAAATCGAAAAAACGAACATACAGAAAATACCACGAGCTGAACGCATTGCCAGCCGCTTCTGCAATAAGATCGACCAACTACCTCAGAAGAGCACCGCCATGACCTACCAGTTTGACAGCCTCAAAACGCCTGCCCGACCGATTGAGAACTGATCGCGTATCCTATCAACCTCTATCCAGCTCTCTGAACACTGTTCCCTCGCAACCAGGTGCTCGAGCAGCGCCTGATCTAGCGGAATTCGGCGCTCAGGACCCTCCAAACCAAACGACTAGAGATCATCAGAAAAGTTAAAGGGCTTCCTGACCGACTCCAGCAACCGGAAAAATTCACCGAAATCGTTATTACGAGCACGCTCAACTGCTCGCTCAATAAGATGATTGCGGGGAATAACCTGCGGGTTGGATGCCATTATCACCTCTGCACATCGCTCAACGCCCCGGCCTGTCACCGTCAATCTCAGATGCCAACGACGATACCAATCGAGGTACAGCCCGGCATCCGAACCAAAGAGTGCTGCTGTTATTCCGCCACCCTCAACATCTTCGGCCACTTTATTAAAGAAGGAGTGGTAATCGACTTTATTCCGAGCTAGCAAATGGCGAAGATCCTGTACTAACTCGCGGTCTTGGGGCATTGCTCCGTCGAAGCCAAGCCGTTTCCTCATCAGATTTAACAGATAGTCTTCATAGCGCGCCCGAAATTCCCTGACTGCCTTCGAGGCTTCGGCAAATGCCTTGGATTCACTGCCATGGAACAGCCCAATAAGAGCCTCCGCCAGTCGGGAAAGGTTCCACTGAGCAGCAAACGCCTGACTGTTGTAGGCGTAGCGGCCGGTAATATCGCGAGGATTAAACACTTTATCGGGGTCGTAAACATCAAGGAACGCAGCTTCAGTGTAGTCCAGCGTTTCTCCGGCCAAAGAGTTTTTGTCAGTGTCCATGGCACCGTGTACAAATCCAAGACTCACCCAGTGGGCTACCAATCTTGCCTGTCTATCTACCGCCCAACGCAGGAGTGAAAGATAGGGATCCGGTTTCACCATCAGTTCAGGGCAAAGTCTAGCAATTGTGTAATCCGCCAGAGTCTCCAAAGCTTCTTTATTCTGACTTCTGGCAAAGTATTCAAAGGTTCCGATACGGATATGACTGTTCGCGACTCTCGTCAATATCACCTCAGGCTTTGGACTATCACTGCGGGTGGAGTCTCCAGTCCGGGTCAACGCTAATACCCGCGTGGTGGGAACCCCAAGCGCATTCATTGCCTCCGTCAAAACAGCTTCTCTTACCGCTGCGGATAGAGAGCAAGGCCCATCGTCGCCACTCGAAAACGGGGTTTTCCCAACCCCGACCAACTGGATATCTCTCCTTTGTTGACATCTGTCGATGACCTCGCCGAGCAGCAGAGCTCGCTGGTCACCAATTTCGGGAACAAAAGCCCCGAACCTATGGCCAGCGAATGCGGTCGCGATCGGCTGCGCCCCCACGGGAAGTCGGTTGCCTGAAAATACACTGGATAATAACGCATGATCGTCGATCACCTCTGGATCATTCAGTCCAAGATCTGAGGCAAGGGATCGGTTGAAAAAGACGAGTTCCGGATCGGCAACCGGAACCGGATCGCAGCGACTGAAAAATACGCCAGGGAGCCGAGCGTAACTGTTATCAAAACACATGCCTGTCATGCTTTGAGCACATCCCTTGCTTTCCAGGTGAGGTCTTGTTTTTGCGTTCATCTGAATTCTTCCAGAATTTTAATGTCGTAACGATACTATTAACCGGAGGACAGTTTGTCAATTTGATGTTGAAGCGCTACTATCTCTTTATGACACATAATTCAGAACGAATTGCTGACTTATTGGTACACCTTGCACGGCGCTCTGTGCAGTCCTCGGCCTCCGAGCTTACGAGCGCTCAATGGGCGGCGTTGCGTTTTTTTGCCCATGCGAACCGTTTCTCCCGGCAGCCTTCCGTGTTTGCCAGTTACCACGGGACCACTCGAGGTACAGCCTCACAAACCGTAAAAACGCTTGTTAATATGGGTTATCTGGAACGAAGCCGCGGCCTGAGTGATGGCAGAAGCGCTGTGTTCGATGTTACCCAGTCAGGCATGAAAGCATTGGATTCGGATCCGCTCAGATCTTTGGTTCAGACACTGGATCAGTTATCGCAGGATAAACGCGAAGCTCTGTGCGATGTGCTTCTGACCATTAATAAGCAGTCAGAAGAATCTGAGATGGGGCTGGAAGATACCCACTTTGGAACTTGCTCAAACTGCAAGCATTTCCGGCAGAGTGGTCCGAATTCAGGCTATTGCAGCCAATCCTCTACTGCACTGGATATCTTTGAAACCGACAAGCTCTGTTGCCGGTTTTCGAGTGTGTGACCGGACCTGATACCATCGTTAGTCAAGGAACCAGAGCTACCCGGCCCCATTAACCAGCTTCGATTAAGTGCATCAGCGACGGTTTGACGGCGCGGACGTCTGGAGCGGGAGGTTCCGTTTCATGCAGCTGCCCGTTGGTCTCCCGCATCATCGAAACCTGCTGCCCTGAATAGCGGAACGTAATCCTGGTCCGTCCGAAATCTTCCCCCTCCCCTCTTTCTACCAGGGTAGTAATGCGGCCGGCTGCCATTGCTTTCCTGAGAAACGACACGGAAACATCGAAGAGAGCTGCAAGCAACTCAGCGTCGACGATAATCTCAGAACCAATGAACTCAATGCTATCTGCGGCTATGGTTTTCACTTGGCCAACTCTCGAACTTTCGACACCGCGCTGTCACTGACCCAAACCAGTGTATTTGCCTGTTGCAGTACCGTGCTCACAATTGCCTCCGAATACTCTCGCTCTCAAGGATCTGGTTACGACGAGCAGCTGTAGTGGGAAACCCCACCAAGATCGAACAACTCTGACGGCTTCAGCCGGTAGTATTGCGCCTCAACGGCATTCGATTGCTCGGCGTAGGGGTGAGTCAATACATCCTGCAGCGCTCTCAGTGGCTGGTAATCGCCATCGGCTGCTCGTTGATAGGCGGGAACCACGCACCACTCGCGCATGGTGTATTTCGGGTTCACCAGTTTCATGTTTCGGGACAGTTCATCGCGGAGCCGGGAACCGTTGCCAGCCCCCTCGATTCCAATTTGTGATTTCCACTTGGCAAGCCAGTCAGACCAGCGCTTGAGTAGCGCATCCGAATCATCCCCTCCGGCTTGATTCAGTGGTCTGTAAAAGCTCTTTTCGATTGGCCCGATATCGTTGGGTACTGAGGAGAGCTCGCGAAAAAAGACTGTGTAATCCACAGGTGTCTGCGTCATCAGCATCATCAACTCCCTGAAGAGTTCGACGTCAAACGCCTCAAGGCCCAGCTTGGCCGACCACATCTTTTCCATTTCCGCCTGCATCACCGCCGGGAAACCGCTATGAATCTCATCGAGTTGAGCCAGTTCGTCCTCATGAGCGGTCAACAGAGGCCTCAGGGCCGAACAGAAACTCTTGAAGTTCCGTTCTGCTGCCGCGGGCTGGTTCAGGAAAGAGAAGTGTTGCCCGCCACCGGTCCATGGCTGGTAAAAGGGTTCAAACACTTCGCAGAAGCCGAAGGGGCCGTAATCCAGCGTAAAGCCGCCAGCGGCGCAGTTGTCACTGTTGAAATTGCCCTGGCAGTAACCAACCCGGATCCAGTTCGCAACGAGGGAGGCAAGGCGGCTGCGGAACTCCCGCGCGAGCATCACGAGTTTTGTGGGAGTATCGAGTGACTGATCAATAACGCCGTTGTACTCCCGATCAATCAGGTGCAGTACCAGCTGCTCGAGTTCTTCATGCGCACGGGGGTGCTCCTGCTTTCGGGCCCTGCGCCCGAAAAGTTCTAGCTGACCCACCCGAATAAAGGACGGGGCCACACGCGTGGAGATGGCAACCGGCTCCGAAATGAGCTGGTCCGGATCCAGGGAATGGGAACCCTGGGAGTACCAGGGGCGCCGAACCCACTCCGTTTTCGACACATACAGACTCAGAGACCGGGAGGTCGGCACACCCAGGGCATGCATGTGCTCCTGCGCCAGGAATTCACGAATGCTGGAACGCAGAACGGCCCGGCCGTCGGCACCTCGACAGTATGGCGTCCGTCCGCCGCCCTTGAGCTGCATTTCCCAGCGTCGACCGTTGATAAACGCTTCCAGTACCGAAATGGCACGGCCGTCGCCATAGCCATTGCCGGTCTGAAACGGACACTGCTGGATGTATTCGGTGCCGTAGATGGAGAGCGCATAGCCACACGCCCAACCGACTTTGCTCATGGGCTCCGGCACGAGTGAGAGGTCGCCGGAGAACATCCGGACAAAGTCATCAGACCGGGCCAGGCTGTCTGCAAAGCCCAACTCGCAGAACAAACTTTCACTGTGAGCAACGTATTCAGGGGTCGGGATCGGTGTGGGCCTGACCGGAACATAATGCCCTGAGAAGACCTGTCGTGGCTGGTAGTCGAAGCCATCTTGAGTGGCATCCGGATCACAGGCCAGACTGTTCATCAGCGAATAATCTGCAATCGGAGCAAGCTCCTCGAGGCTGGTCACCTCGAAACCGGTTTCCTTCGACAACGGATGATTCATCGGTGCTTCTCCTGACCATAAGTGGCGGTCGATTTGTGACTTGAATTATCCATGCCGGGAATACTGAGGCCGAGAATCTCGGCATCAACGATGCCTACATTGGCGCCCTTCCGCTGCAGTGCCGGCGCCAGAACAGCAACGAACTCCAGTTCATAAGCCTGTCGCATCCAATTACTCAGGGGGGGGTGAAAAGGCACCAGACTCAATAGGTCGGCATTTGAGCATCTACTTGTGTGGCCCACGCATGGATGCCACCGGATAAATTAATAATCCGTGAAAAGCCCTTTCTCTCCAGAAACAGCGCGACATCCATGCTCCGCACACCGTGATGGCAGATGCAGACAATTGGCCGATCCGAATCGAGCTCAGAGAGCCTTTCTGGGACCGTATTCATGGGCATGGAGACCGAACCATCAATGCGACAAATCTGGAATTCCCAGGGCTCGCGTACATCCAGCAACAACGGCATTCTATCCTCGTCTCTTGCCAATGATGCAGCAAGATCTGGCGCGGTTACGTTCTGCAAGACTCTGTCCTTCCGCAATTATCCGGCTTCGGGTGACTGGGGGAGGTTCAAGTTCGCCCAGGCATCCGGCGTGAAGGTCCGCATGGCAAGCGCATGAATCTCAGAGCGCATTCGATCTCCAAGTGATTGATAAACCAATTGGTGCTGCTGGATTCTGTTTTTTCCGACAAACTCGGAGCTCACGATCACGGCTTGGAAGTGCTGCCCGTCATCGCCCTGCACTTCAACGTGATCACAGTTCAACCCTTCCGAGATGTATTCTTTCAATCGGTTCGCCGTAAGCATTCTGTCCTCGCAGTGAATTTATACGCCCATTCAATTTACAGCCCGAAATAACATGTCGTATCGAAACCATATTGTCAATATAGTATCGTTTCGCTACATCTATATTGCCAGGGGATCTCGTGCTTATGACGTGCCTTCTAAAATACACATTGGGCACTGACGGAGGCTGAAAAATGCAACAAGCATTAGCTCTTTAAGCAAGCGTCGAAACCCAAACAGACAGTGATGGGGTTTTATGGGAAGAGAACTTAAGGTTTTGCCCGAACAGCCTCAGGGGCCTTGTAACCGGCCTACTGACTTGCACTCAACGTTCATGAGATCGTGCCCTCCAGAAAACTGCCGCACAACGAAGAGCGGCGAGTATTCGGTAATGCCGACACCTCGGCGTACAAAAGCAAAGCGAGCACAAGCACCGTAAAACGTGTCGTGGATTTTCGCCAAGCCCCCTGGTAAGCCGGCAATCCAAATGCGAACAAGCTGAAAGTCCAGAAAATCAAGGCCAGCATTCGCGCAAAGTTGAACATCCGTTGGTCGCAAAGCGGACATTCAGGCGGATAGACCACGACTTTCCCTTGGAGAAAATCAGGTACCAGACACCACACGGTCAATGGCTTCTTTTGCCTCCTCAGGCGAAAGAAAACGTCGCTTCTTCCCAACCGGGGAGGCACTCACTGGCTGAGTTTCAATGCTTCGATTAATCATCCCCATTGTCAGTTGCATACCAAACTTTCGAAGAATCTTATTGATCGTTCGAACAGTGCCCGACTCTGGGTCCCTCTCAATCGCAGAGATAGTTGTGGCAGAGAACCCCGTGAGTCTTCCGAATTGTTTCTGGTTCAGCCCTGTGAACTTCAGGCGAAACCGACGAAGGGCTTGGCCCAGGTGAATTTTTCCGGCTTCGAGCTCTGCAAAGGTCTGTTCTCGAATCAGTGACCGTTCGTTTGGCGTTAGCGGTGTTCGTTTCAATTTAGGCATGCTTGATACACTCCCCACTATTACTCAGCACGGATACAATAAGCGTTTCAGCTGATCATGAACCAATTCCGGCTCATGCATCCTGATCGCAATATGATTCAGCATTGCGTCCGGAGCTCCATGCCGCTTCAAGCCAGCCTTCATGTCCGTCAACTTCAGCAACTCACCTTCCATGATGCTCGCTGCTGCTTTGGGATTAACAGCAAGCTCCTCCAGAATCAGCGAATAATCTGGATTCCTCCGTTGGTCCAGCAGGTGATGTGGCCACCATGTCGACATCGCGATTGATTCAGGGTCCAACACCATAGGGGCTATGTCATAGGCCGGCGCCAACTCAATATCATGGCCTCGCTTGATCAGTGACGTGTTGCGACCGTGGTTGTCGCGATTACCCGTTGCGGTGTTCAAAACATCCCGAACCAGATAATCTGCAAGCAGAGCATCTTTGTCCTCAGGCTTGGTCACACAGTTCTGGAGTTTCCGGACCACGTTGACGTGATCCAGGCGAGCACCATCGCCGATCACGCCCATCATCGAGTAAACAGACTCTATTCCATGACGCAAGATGCCTTCTTGCCTAACTTCTCGGTCAAAACGCGGTAACCAAAGAGCAACATCGCCGTAGATGTCATCGAACGCCGCTCCGGGGATGGAGTTAAAGCCCTGTTCCTCAAGGAACTGGTAAACAGCGGCCTCCCCCTCAAGTACCCAAATATCGTCGCTGGTCTTCTTTCCCCTCGGAAATTTAACCAGCCAGTGGCGGGCAATCTCTTCGTCAGGAATGGTTCCCTCAAGCGCATACTGTCCATAATGGTTTTCAACCAACAAAAGCTTGGGCGCGTCACCCCCAGCGCCCGTTGCGCCGCCAATTGCAACATGCAGGCTGTGAGCATACTGGATAAGGCTGTCGGCCCGGGTACACACTTCTTCACGGTCGAATAGGACAACCTCTGACCTCGCAACTTCAGACTCGAACGCTTCCGCCGCTTCTTTGATTCGCAAGTTGCCAACTGGACCTACACATCCCTCAGCCAAGAGCTGGTAATCGATTCGATGCTCGGGATCGCGGTCATATCCAAGGCTTTTAACCCAGTGCCGACGACCAGCGCCCTGAGGAATGATGTCTCTTAGGATCGGTACAATCTCATCATTCATGTAGTCTCCGGCCAAAATGCAGGGCAGATTCACTCCCACAGCTGTCCGATCGATTAAGTCCTGATGGTCGAAATCTCCAATACGCTCCAGGGCGTTCAGAGCGTATTCCATGTCATAAGAGAATGTCGGGCTGCCTCTGAGACCTTGGTCAGGGTCTCTGAATTCGATAACGCCGGCATCATGCCACTGGTTGTCCCAGTGAATTTGGAGAGTAAGGCTCATACGCGGCCACCATAAATTGCAAGAATACTTGCAGTATTATTAGATATCGAGGCCATTATTGCAACTATACTTATAATTATAGAGTGCCAGGACAAAAACCTGACAAGCATACTTGCAATATTATTATGGTAATAAAGAGGAGGGAGCGGCCACCGGGATAGAGGGCATGGTGACCTAATCGGGGAGCTAATTCAGTCCTTTTTTCGCCAGCGCCTTCCCACAAAAAGAACAGTCCATAAAGCGCGCATTGGGGGCTTTGCCAAGGTGGCGCGTATTCCGGCGAACTTGACCGGTCACGATGGGTCGAAATATGCAATCTCAGAACGTGCCATCGGTTACCCGACCATGCTTTGACAGGTCAACCCGGGGCGCCAGCGATAAGGACTCCCCTATCTGAGTAATTTCTGACGTACTCGGTTTCTGCCTCAAACCTTTCAGGGATTTTAAAAGTCTGCTGCCGGGCAATGCGGTCTTGTCCACCGCATAATAGCCGAACCAGGGAACCCCGGCTTCGTTATATTCTCTGGCTGTGATTGGCTTATCTGGCATAATCTGGCCGGTGAGTTTTCGCCAGCTTTCGCTATTTACTGTATGGATAAAGCATCGTACACCTGCGGATAAATCCCAGGCATCCAAGCCGTAATCGTCGTCATAGATCTCCTGACTGATGCGCCCGCCTGGCGCGATGCCCATGCTATCAATCCGTCCTGAAGCCGAGCGACAAAAGGCTGGTATGTCCAAGTAATTCTCGCGGATTTCCGCAGGTCGCTCAAAGTGCTCTTTGTAAATATGAGCCTTCATTGGAAAGGCCATAATCTGAATCCCGCCAAACTCTGCTTTGCCGGTGACCTGTTCCTCGACCGTGTCGCCCTTGCCTAGTTGGCTGGCCACAAACTGACGCACCGTTCCACGCTCGACGGCATAACCGTCGAGCCAAGGTTGTTCAGAGAGGACGATATAGTCCTGCGGATTATCATTCAGAGTGTTCGTCCACGCCTCTCCGGTAACGGCGTTGATCTTGCCAGTGGCAATTTTGACAGCCATGGGATAGCCACCCGAGAGCTTTATCCATAGAGCCTCTGACTGGTACATCGGCAAAATGGCACCTCCGCGCTTGAGCCAGTAAGCGGGTACTCGCTCCGCATGGTCTTCCAGATGTTCAACGTGAAAGCGACCAAACCCTGCAGGCAATGGGTAGTTTCGACCATCATCGGGAACCCGCAAGGTTTTAATGAAATCTATCCGGCCGACAGCCCTGGCGTGGACCTGAGGGAATCTGAACACCAGCTGGCTGTTTTTTAGTTCGATCATGCTTTAGCTCCGTATGGCTTATAGTCTGCCCGTCACCAATTTCCATCGGATACTTCTCGAACCACCCTGACAATCGCATCGTCGGGCACTTCCCTGAGTTGGCGAATGAGGTCGGCAAATAATTGTGGACGCTTGCGAATTACCTCTTGAAGATCCGTAGATACTTTGCCGGCCAATGGTAAGCGCCGTTAAATCGACCCTCTTGCCCTAATCGTATTGAGCCACTTTTTTCAAAGCCTGCAACTCGGCATTCCAGGGCAGCAAGGCTTCAAGCTTCTCCAGTGTATCGGCCCCAGCAATGCGCTCCAGCACATGGTGGATATAAGCGGAGGGCTCCAGGCCATTGGCCTTGGCGGTTTCTATGAGCGAATAGCAGGTGGCGCTGGCTTTCGCCCCTTGTGAGGTATCGGCGAAGAGCCAGGCCTTTCTGCCGAGGGCAAACGGGCGAATAGCGTTCTCGGCACCGGCATTACTGATGTTCAGGTCACCG
>NZ_FONF01000026.1:0-50441 GCF_900112835.1 Marinobacter sp. DSM 26671
GAGTTATTGTCAAATCTGGTGTATGACCATCAGGCAGCGCTCCTGTCAGATTGATCCTCCACCGGTATTCCATCCTGAAACTGCACGTTGTCCACGACCAGCTTCAGTTGGTTGAACCCCTTGATCCGCTTCCAGCGTTTCTGGGCGGATTGGAGCAACTTGAACACCATCGATAACGTGGTGTCGCGATTGCCACAAGACCGGCTCCGCTTGGTTCTCAGCCGTACTGTGGCGAAGGTGGATTCAATCGGATTGGTGGTCCGTAAGTGAATCCAGTGAATCGCCGGGAAATCGTAGAAGGCCAGCAGCTCATCCCGGTCCTTCTCCAGGTTTTCCATGGCCTTCGGGTACTTGTCCCGGAACCGCCGCAAAGCGCTGTCAAACGCCTTGTGGGCGCTGTCACGAGTCTCTGCCAGGTAGATCTCATGCAAGGCTGACTTCACCTTCGGTTGCACCGACTTGGGCAGCTTGTCCAGCACATTGGCCGTCTTGTGCACCCAGCACCGCTGGTGCCGGGTGTCCGGAAACACTTTGCTCAGAGCCTTCCAGAAGCCCAGTGCGCCGTCACCCACAGCCAGCCTGGGCGACGGCTCCAGACCACGTTCCCGCAAGTCCGTGAGCAGCTCTCGCCAACTGGCCTCGGACTCCCGGTGGCCATCCTCGACAGCCACCAATTCCTTGTGGCCATGCTCAGTCACGCCGATGATTACCAGCAGACAGAGTCGATCGTCCAGCCGGACGTTGCTGTACACGCCGTCGGCCCACCAGTACACATAGCGTTTCTGGCTCAAGTCCCGGCGCTGCCAGTCCTTGTGCTCATCCAGCCACTTCGCCTTGAGCCGGGAGACCGTGTTCGCCGACAACCCGTTGGCCTGCTCGCCGACCAGCGCGCTCAGGGCCTCCTGGAAGTCACCGGAGGAGACGCCCCGCAGGTAGAGCCAGGGAATCAGTTCCTCCAGACTCCGGGCACGCTTCAGGTAGGGTGGCAGCAGGTGGCTGTTGAAGCGAATGCCAGAGCCACTGCGGTCCCGGACTTTGGGAACCTGGACTTCTACGTCGCCGACGCCGGTCTGAACAGTGCGTTTGGGAAGGTGCCCATTGCGCACCACAGCACGGCGGCCATCCGGTGTCTTGACGTCTGCGCACTGCTTCAACAGGCTCTCCAGCTCCGTCTCGACAGCCTGTGCAATCAGATCACGGGCACCCTGACGGATTAACTCGTGCAAGGGATCGTTGCCGGCTACCTCTGGTTGTGAAAGAGCATGCAGGTTAGACTTGGACATGGCGTATCATTCCTCTGTTGGTTGTGATCGTCGCGGTGATCAACCAACAGGATACGCCACCCCTTCAACCTGCTTCCATACACCAGAAATCACCATAACTCCATTCAAAGCTAAACGAGGGACAGGCCAACTTCATCGCCAACAGTTCGAATCAGCCAATTAAAAGACCGATCCAGTAACCAAAGTTAAAAATCAGGTATAGGGTCGGCACCATCGCAAGAGGAACGAGTAAGCAGGATGCACCCGCCCCAACCAGGACCCCCGTGGCTACCCTCCAGGAGCTGGATCGAGAGATCGTTTTTATGTAAGCAAATAAATAGCCAAGAACGAGTATTGCTGAAGCAAAAACAAATAACATTAACCCGACGAAATAATTCATCAGATCAAAGCGTAGTGATAGGTTTTCGTCGAAAGAGTAATAGATCCCGATAACAGCTTGAGGTATGTATATAAGCCCATGCCAAATCGCTACTGAGTATACTGACGTAAGGAAAATGCTTCGAACATGAACAACAACTCCCAGTCTCAATAACACATACCAGACGCTGATCGAGAAGAGCGCTGATATAGTAAGGAGGAAAATTACTGTCACGGGTTCGTTGTAGATATCCTCTCTAATGACTTTGTCAAAGAGGACTGATGCGAACCCAAATTTAACAAACGCGAGCTGTGGGACTTCAGCATCAAGCAGACAATATTGCGGGAAGGCAATTTTTGTTGACAGTCCGAACTCAAGTACCCTAGCGTTCTGCCGATCAGTTTCAGGGTCACCAGTAGCTACTTGAAGCCCAGGCCCCACGAATTTCATCCCCATATACTCAGGCGCAGGAATCTGCTTGACTTTAGCCGTAGACCTACTGTCTTTCAGCCATTGCTGGATTTCAGGGCTACGCTGGAAGTCTTCGAATTCCTTAAAACTACATGAAACGAAAGCACCGAAAGAGTCGAAGCCCGAATGGCTGAATAGCCGGTGAGACGTTGCCTCCAGAACGAACGTTAAAACCACAATCACCAATACAAACTTTACGGCATCGGTAATTGATGAGCATTTCCTGATACGCGCAGCAAATATTCTAGGGTGGAAGAAAAAGAAATAGATAATTCCAAGATTGCCCAAGGTGGAGGCGTAAAGCGACCGGGCGCGACTAGCCCTTTTTCTCATCATTTCCCCTGCTCTCACTGGCCATGAAGCTGACCAACGCAGTCTATGATCCCACACTAAACTGGAAGAATGGAGTTACGTAACCGTCTGGTGATCCCATCTTGATCCTGGCGCTGCTGCCGTCAGGATAGTGTCCACTTATTTTCTAGTGGACACTTAACATGAACAACGTAAGCGCAACCAAGCCCTATCAGAAGCGTCGCCGCTTTTCTCCTGAGTTTAAAGCCGACATCGTTGCTGAGTGCCTAGAACCCGGAGCTTCTGTTTCCCGGATTTCTTTGGAGAATGGGCTCAACACCAACATGGTTCGGCGCTGGATTAATGAAGCGCGACGAGCGCCGAAAAGATCGGGATTTGTGTCGGTCGCTCTCCCAGCGGCAACCTCTGCACCGAGCAACCAATCAGTTCCAGACAAGCGTAGCACCATCCGCATCAAGATTCCCCGCGCCGGTGGCTCGGTCGTGGTGGAGTGGCCTGCGGAGCAGGCGCACCAGTGTGCTGCGCTGTTACGGGACCTGCTGGGATGATCCGCATTGACGAGATCTGGCTGGCTACCGAACCGCTGGATATGCGGGCCGGGCCCGACAAGGCCCTGGCCCGGGTTATTCAGGTGTTCGGTTCTGCCAGGCCCCATTGCGCCTACCTGTTCGCCAACAAACGGGGCAACCGGATGAAGGTTCTGATCCACGATGGCCTGGGCATCTGGCTGTGTGCCCGCCGGCTGAACCGCGGCAAGTTCCATTGGGGCGAAGCCTGGCGCGGTGACCAACTGCGCCTGACCGAGGAACAGTTATTCGCCCTGGTTGAGGGCCTGCCCTGGCAGCGCCTAGGGGCCGGCGGCGTCATCTCCATCCTGTAACCACAAGTGCAGTAATTTCGCCATAGCCAGAACTGCGAATCGCTTGCAGCACAAGGGCTTGGCATACTATGGGACATGACTCAGCGCCCCGATATCAACCATCTCTCTGCCGATCAGCTCCGTGCCCTGGCGACGGAACTGATGGACTCTCTGGATGCCAAGGATCAAACCTTGGGCCGGAAGGAGCGGGAGCTGGTACGCAGCAATGCCATCATCGAGAAGCTGACCCACGAAGTAGCCATCCTCAAGCGTCACAAGTACGCCCGTCGTAGTGAACAACTCGATGCGGTTCAGGGGAAACTGCTGGACGAACTGATCGACAGCGACCTGGCCGCCATCGAAGCCGAGCTGGACCAGGCGATGACCGAGGAGCAGAAAGCCGCTCGGCCAAAGCAGCAGCCCAAGCGCACCCCGCTGCCACCGGAACTGCCCCGCACCCTGATCCACCACGAGCCTGAAAATACCCAGTGCCGTTGTGGCTGCCAGCTCAAGCGCATCGGTGAAGACATCAGTGAAAAGCTGGATTATGTCCCGGGTGAGTTTACGGTGGAGCGCCACATCCGGGGAAAGTGGGCCTGCAAAGAATGCGAGACCTTGATCCAGGCACCGGTTCCAGCGCAGGTGATCGACAAGGGCATCCCCACCGCCGGTCTGCTGGCCCAGGTGCTGGTGGCCAAGTACGCCGACCATCTGCCGCTGTACCGCCAGGAACGCATCTTCGGCCGTGCCGGATTAGAAATCCCGCGCTCCACCCTGGCCGAATGGGTGGGTGCCTGCGGTGTGCAGTTGCAGCCCCTGGTGGATGCACTGAGAAATGCCCTGTTGGAGCACAGCGTTCTGCATGCCGATGAAACGCCGGTCAGCATGCTGGCTCCGGGCAAGAAAAAGACTCACAAAGCCTACGTCTGGGCCTACTGCACCACGCCGTTCTCGGATCTCAAAGCCACTGTTTATGACTTCGCGCCCAGCCGTGCGGGCGAATACGCCCGGAACTTCCTGGGTGACTGGCAGGGCAAGCTGGTCTGTGACGACTACGCTGGCTACAAAGCCGGGTTCGGTAATGGCATCACCGAAATCGGTTGTATGGCCCACGCCCGGCGCAAGTTCTACGACCTGCACGAAGCCAACAAGAGCGAGTTGGCAGCCAAGGCCCTGGAATACATCGGCGGGCTTTACGAGATCGAGCGAGAATCCAAAGACCTGCCGCCGGATAAGCGACGGGAAATCCGGCAAACCAGAGCCAAACCACTGGCTGACGCACTGCATCAGTGGATGCTGGCGCATCGCCAGAAGGTGCCAGATGGCTCCGGCACGGCCAAAGCGTTGGATTACAGCCTCAAACGTTGGGCAGCGCTGACGCGCTACCTGGACGATGGCGCTGTGCCCATCGACAACAACTGGGTGGAAAACCAGATCCGACCCTGGGCGCTGGGTCGTTCCAACTGGCTGTTCGCGGGATCACTGCGCAGTGGTCAACGGGCAGCTGCGGTCATGACGCTGATCCAGTCCGCGAAGCTGAACGGGCACGATCCCTATGCCTATCTAAAGGATGTTCTGACTCGGCTGCCGACGCAGAAAAACAACGCCATCAACGAGCTATTGCCCCACAACTGGAAGCCTTGCATACCCTGATAAGTCGCAATGGCCGGCCCCTTATGTTGGATTGTTTGATTCCTCTCTAAAGGCTCTATCATGCGGAATTGGCCGTTTTTGATTGAGCGTAATTTCGGATAATCCCACAAGACAAACCACGGTCTAACTCACCCTCCAGATCAAGTAGAAGACAATAAAGAGTGAACGCTGTCTCATATTCTTGACAAAACATTAAACTGTTTATAAAACTCTCTCTTAGATTAATTGTAACTAACTGTTAAGTGTTAGTTTTTCAGCAGTGCCATTGCACTTCGTTGATGCTCATAACAGCGAAGCGAGAGGGCGTCTCGAGAGTGTTAAAAACTGTCAGGGACACTCCAGCGTCAGGATCTGTCCGATCGTCATGCTTCCTGAAGACAGTCTTTTTTATCGTAGTAAAAGGGGAAATGGGTGCGACGCACTCTTCAATGGGTTAGGGAATTCTTCGGAACCTCGACGACAAAATCGCAGCTCGCGACTACCTCCCAACCGGGCCATGCCGATAAGGAGACGAGCGATCCAGTTTTCTTGGCCGTAGACGAGGTCTCGGGAAGTCTGCAAGAAGGCTTGCTCTCCTGGCTCTTGAACGTGGAGCCACACCAACTGGAGAAAACCGACGAGCGCACAAGCGCCATTGTCGCCCAACTGGAAAGCAGAATAAGCTCTGGCAAACTGGAAGAGTTGCCACGTCAGCCGCTGATTCTCCCCAAGCTGTTGCACGCCCTGTCCAAGGAGAACTCGGACAGACGGGAGCTGGTTAGCATTATCTTGAAGGACCCTGCACTGACCAACCGGGTTCTTCAGGTCGCGAACAGCCCCTTCTTCCGATCCGGAGATCAACATATTGAGTCGGTAGACCAGGCGGTCTTTCTGTTAGGGCACAGAGGCATTCGGAATGTCGTGTCGGCTTCCATCATGCAACCCATGCTGGCCGCGCGGGACAATGCCGAAGCGCTGTTCAGTGAGCGAGTCTGGCAGTGGGGCATGACATGCGCCAGATCAGCGGAAGCAGTTGCCATCTCGAAAGGTGTGGACAGCGGTGCTCACTTTCTATTGGGCTTACTGCCGGCGCTCTCTTACATCACCCTTCGACGTGAAGTGGAAAGGCTTTACAAAGACCGCTGCAACCGAGAGGAGGTACCCCCCAGTCTGTTTCGTGCGGTTTTCAGCCAGTTCGATTGGGCAATCGCCCGACTGGTGGCCCAGAAGTGGAGCTTACCCTCTAGCTTCCAAGCCAGTTTGCCTGCAACGACGCGTCCAACGCCGATGCAGTATTCTACCCCGCTCTGCGATGGAATTATGCTGGGTACCCGCGAGGTATTGCGTCACGTCAATCACCCCACTCTGACCGAAGAGGAACTTCGTCAAGTTCTGCTGCTGGAAGAGCCGCAGTTCGACAGGATACGTGGCGCGATTGCGGGGATGCTTGAAAAAGAGGCGAGCCCGGCTTGATAACCTCTACGATTTTTCTTCGGCCACCACGTCCCACACTGCTGACAGGCAGCTGCACGGTATGCAAAAACCGATCTGATTGGCTGTCCCTTTTTCTCTATCAGGCTTGAAGGAACCCCCCATTGAGGACGTTAATTCTGGAGCACGACGTAATGATGGCCGACCTTTTGGAGACAGTTGTTGGCGGTCTCTATCCGGGTGGCACTGTTTTTGTAACGGGGACCATGGAGAGCGCTCTGGCGTATTGGAGGGAAAACGGTGCTGACTTGATAATTACTGGCTGGAGCCTACCGGATGGGTCGGGCCTGGCCTGTGCAAGAGCCGTTCGCGAAAATGACAAACAAACACCGGTTGTCTTGATTTCCAGTCGTTCGGATCGCAAATCTGTGCGCCAGGCAGCACACCACGGCATCAATAGCTACATCGTAAAACCTTTCGATGTGTCGCTCCTTCACGAAAGGCTGAAATCACTGGTTGACCAGGAAGCTTTTGAGCAGCAGTCACCCATCGATCTGGAGCAACGATTACGATCCTCGGTCGATACGGTCATCCAGCTTCCTTGCGAGATTAATACGGCTGATGTCATCAAACTGATGGAACGTCGTCAGGATCTCTATCCATCCCAGCTTGCCGAGCGCTGGAATGACGAAATGGCGCTGACATCTCGTCTGCTGGATGTCGCGAACACTGCATCTTTCAAAAAGACCGGTGAACCCGTCCGTAATTTGCGTGATGCCATTGCAACCTTGGGGATCGATATGGCACTCCGGCAAGCAATGGCATTGTCGTTGAATATATCCGGACACATGCGCGACCCGCGTCTTGCGGAGAGGGCCGAGGCGTTTATTGAACTCGCCGAAAAAACGGCCCGCGAGGCCGAACTGGTTGCAGCGAGGCTTGAAATCAACGCGGCGGAGATTCATGTAGCTGCACTGCTCAGTCGCATTGGTGAGTTGGCAGTGCTCAAGGTGATGCAAGAGGCAATTGACCAAAACTGCTCCATTTCGGAAGAGCATATTGAAGGTGGGTTGGGGACCTGGGCTCCTACCTTTGGAAATCGTCTGAAGGTGCAATGGCATCTACCAATCCCGCTCAGGGAACTCATCGGGGCTGTGCATATTCTTCCTCGGGCCGCCACCCGCGAGTCGCTGATCGTGATGCGCACAGCAGCGCTCAAAGCAGCTGGCGAGGGAAAAAGCGAAGAATGTTTGCGTCTTCTGAGTCGACTCGGGTTGGATGAATATAGCTGTGAGCAACGGTAGCAAGCAAATACAGAAATTGTGGCGAATCGCTTACGTTGGGGGATTAACAGAATGGATGTGCCCAGCAATCTACAACACACAATTTATGAACGCTTGTCGCTTATGTCTACGGCCAAAAGTGAGAGAGGAAAACATTAGTCGCTTTTACTGACGTAAAAATGTACATGTTGGTATAATTCTTAGGTTCGATGAATCAAATCGCTTGCTCGATATTACTGGTGTGAACCTTGCAGACCCATAGTAAAAACAACGTCAGTGATGACGGTCGTCTTTTTTCCGCCGACGCAAGCGGAGCGTCAGAGCGTTTGGGGCGGCTGCTTGTTGCTGACGATGAGCCGCGCTTGCTCGAAAGCTTATGCTCGATACTGCGTGACAAAGGATTTGAGGTGGACGAGGCCATGGATGGCGACGCCGTCTGCCAGCAGCTGCAAGATAATGCCTATGATCTGATTTTGTTGGATATCCGGATGCCGGGGAAGAGCGGTTTAGAGATTATGGCTTGGTTGAAAGAGACCGGCATTGATTCTCAGGTCATCATTATGAGCGGCCATTCCGACTATCGCATCGTAAGGCAAGCATTCAAACTAGGTGCCTGCGATTATCTAAAAAAACCCTACGATGTCGATGATTTAATTCAGGCTGTTGGTGACAAAGTTTTGGAACGAAGACAAAGCCGTTCGAGGGCGACTACGGACTGGTCTAACCCGCTAAAAGGCGAGCTTTTCAGGCGCACACTTGACCATCTTCCCGAGCTGGTTTTTTTACTGGACGAGCGAAAGTGCTTTGAATATCTGAACCATAAAGTAGAGAGCCTTACAGGATTGCCCGCAGAGGAGTTAATTGGTCAACCGCTTTCCCGGCTCGTTCATGAAGATGACATTGCGAAGCTTCCACTGTTCTTTGAGAGAGCCGAGGCTGGCGAGCCAATTACCCAAGAGATCAAGCTTAAGACCCACAGTGGAGGAGTTGGTCACAAGGACTTTGAAATTATCCTTACCTCTACGCTTGGGGTGAATCCCGCGCTAGCTCAAGCGAACTTCTCTCCAGAGGATCCTCCTTTTTTGGGCATTGCCCGGGACATAACTGAGCGCAAACAGACACTGGAATTAATGGAGTTTCGTGCTTCTCACGATTCATTGACCGATTTGCCTAATAGAAACCTGTTTATGGACCGACTTAGGCTGGCTGTCAGTCAGGCGAGACGTAATGGGCAAAAGTTTGCTGTGCTTTTTATCGACCTCGACAATTTTAAAGCGGTAAACGACGCATACGGGCATGGGATTGGTGATCAACTATTGCAGAAAGTCGCATCCGGTCTGAAAAATTGTTTGCGAGAAGGGGATACGCTTGCTCGCTATGGTGGTGATGAATTTATGGCTCTGTTGCCCTCGCTTGATGAAAAAAAGGATGCCGCAACGGTCGCACGCAAACTTTTGACCTCGCTCGAAACCCCTTTTCGTTTTGCGGGCTGCGACCTTCGCGTTTCTATCGGAACCAGCATCGGGATTGCACTGTACCCTGAAAACGGTGATGAGGCGGAAACGCTGGTAGAGCGGGCAGACATGGCCATGTATGCCGTGAAACGGGAGAAAAAGAACGGCTTTCGCTTTTACAGCTAGTGCAAATCTGAAAACGTCTTGAAATCAGCTCTAACACGGCGATTGCTGATAGGTATAGAATTTGCGCTTATCTTGAGAAGGGTAACGACACAAGAGGCGCAAATAAACCGCCGCCCATATTTCTAGAACAAAAAGACAAGCTCTGGGCGATTTTTCAAGCCATTTGTCCACTGGACACTATCTTCACGAAGGCAACGTCTGACTCAAGATGGGATTACCGGTCGCTTACCATTCAGCTTTGCTGACTGGATCAGTGTCATCACCGCAGCCGCACGTTGACCACTGCGCAGTGATCCGGCGAACAGCCAGTTGCTGCGCCCCAGCGCCCAGGGCCGGATCTGGTTCTCCGCCCAGTTGTTGTCGATGGGCACAGCGCCATCGTCCAGGTAGCGCGTCAGCGCTGCCCAACGTTTGAGGCTGTAATCCAACGCTTTGGCCGTGCCGGAGCCATCCGGCACCTTCTGTCGATGCACTAGCATCCACTGATGCAGTGCGTCAGCGAGTGGTTTGGCTCTGGTTTGTCGGATTTCCCCGCGCTTATCCGGTGGCAGGTCTTTGGTATCCCGCTCGATCTCATATAGTCCGCCGATGTATTCCAGGGCCTTGGCTGCCAGTTCGCTCTTATTGGCCTCATGCAGGTCGTAGAACTTGCGCCGTGCGTGGGCCATGCATCCGATTTCGGTGATGCCGTTGCCGAACCCGGCCTTGTAGCCGGCATAATCGTCACAGACCAGTTTTCCCTGCCAGTCACCGAGGAAGGCGCGGGCGTGTTCACCCGCCCGGCTGGGCGCGAAGTCGTAAACGGTGGCTTTCAGGTCCGAGAATGGTGTGGTGCAGTAGGCCCAGACGTAGGCCTTGTGGGTCTTCTTCTTGCCCGGAGCCAGCATGCTAACCGGCGTTTCGTCCGCATGCAGAACGCTGTGTTCCAACAAGGTGTTTCTCAGCGCATCCGCCAGGGGTTGCAACTGCACACCGCAGGCACCGACCCATTCGGCGAGTGTCGAACGTGGGATTTCGAGGCCAGCGCGACCGAAGATGCGTTCCTGACGGTACAGTGGCAGATGGTCCGCGTACTTGGCCACCAGCACCTGAGCCAGCAGCCCAGCAGTGGGGATGCCCTTGTCGATCACCTGCGGTAGCAATGGTGCCTGGATCAAGGTCTCGCATTTGTCGCAGGCCCACTTGCCCCGGATGTGCCGCTCCACGGTGAACTGGCCCGGTACGTAGTCCAGCTTCTCGCTGACGTCTTCGCCAACACGCTTGAGCTGGCAGCCGCAATGGCACTGGGTGTTGTCTGGTTCGTGGTGGATCAGGGTGCGAGGCAGTTCGGGTGGCAGCGGAGTGCGCTTGGGCGTTTGCTTTGGCCGGGCCGCTTTCTGCTCCTCCGTCATCGCCTGATCCAGTTCGACCTCGATGGCAGCCAGGTCGCTGTCGATCAGTTCGTCCAGCAGTTTCCCCTGAACAGCATCGAGTTGCTCACTGCGGCGAGCGTACTTGTGACGCTTGAGGATGGCTACTTCGTGGGTCAGCTTCTCGATGATCGCATTGCTGCGCACCAACTCCCGCTCCTTCCGGCCCAAGACTTTATCCTTGGCGTCCAGAGAGTCCATCAGTTCCGTCGCCAGGGCACGGAGTTGATCGGCAGAGAGTTGGTTGATATCGGGGCGCTGAGTCATGCCGCCTAGTATGCCAAGCCCATGAGCGGCAAGCGATTCGCGGTTCTGGCTATAGCGGCATTACGGCACTTGTGGTTACAGGATAGAGATAACGCCGTCGGCCCCAAGGCGTTGCCATGGCAACCCCTGCACCAGGGCGGATAACTGTTCTTCGGTCAGACATAACTGTTTGCCTCGCCAGGCTTCGCCCCAGTGGAACTTACCCCGGTTCAACCGGCGTGCACACAACCAGATGCCGAGGCCATCGTGGATCAACACCTTCATCCGATTACCCCGTTTGTTGGCGAACAGGTAGGCACAATGGGGCTTGGCCGAACCAAACACCTGAATCACCCGAGCCAGGGCCTTGTCAGGCCCGGCCCGCATATCCAGTGGCTCCGTAGCCAACCAGATCTCGTCAATGCGGATCATCCCAGCAAATCCCGCAACAAGGCTGCACACTGGTGGGCCTGCTCCGCAGGCCACTCAACCACAACCGCGCCACCAGCGAGGGGAATCTCGATGCGGATGGTGCTACGCTTATTCGGGACTAATTGGTTGCTCGGTGCAGAAGCCACTGCTGGCAGATTGACCGGCAAGAACCCAGGTGTTGTCGTAGGTGTTTTCGGCGCTCGCCGCGCCTCGCTAATCCAGCGTCTGACCATGTTGGCGTTGAGACCGTTATCCAGCGAAATTCGGGAAACGGAGGCACCGGGTTTCAGGCATTGGGCAACAATCTGGGCTTTGAATTCCCGAGAAAAGCGGCGACGGCGCTGGTAGGGTTTGGTTACGCTTAAGTCGTTCATGTTAAGTGTCCACTAGAAAATAAGTGGACACTATCCTGACGTTGGCAGCGCCTGGCTCAAGATGGGATTACCGGACGCTTACGGAGTTACCCCGATATGTATGATTCTCTCCAGCCTCAAACAGGGGCCATTTCAAATGGCCCATACAACTGTATTTTCCTTTTTCGTTAAAATATTTAGTCAAGAAAGTGAAGTGCTACTGAAACTATAAGAGACAAAATCGCTACGGCAAGAGCGAGTTTGGCGATGCGCGAGCTCCCCTTTTGTGCAGCCATCTGTTCATTATGATGGCGTTCTTTTTGCTTCATCTCTGCTGGTGAAGACATAATCGTGATATCTCCATTTACTTTTTAAATGTAGTACTCGCTGCGCCCAGAATGGAGAGTTCCATTACCACACCGGCACACCAAAACTAAATCATAAACCATGAGAAGGTACAGGAGTAAACACCCCTCTTTTAGTAACCCCTCTGATTTGAGTTTTCGGCCCGCTGATGTTTCGCCGTATCCCCATGGCGCTGGGTCTTCCAGTGAATTGGCGGGAAACGTAACGGGCTCATTCGGCCCAGTAAAAGCTCCGCTTTGTAGTCAATTCAGTCTTTTCTGAATGTCCGCTTTTGTTTAAGAGCTTGAGCTTAACTGAACGTCCAGAAAGGTCCGCTTTGAAAACAGAGTGGACGCAAAAGTGGGGTGATTTTTTTGCGTGCTACTACATGAACAGAAGTCACGCCATGGTTTCTTTCAGCTAACTTTTAGGATTTTAGATTGGTATGCTTACTAAACCTAAAAGCGCTTATTCACTCACTCACACGATCATTTGGGATAGTTTATATTGTTATAGTGCTTCAAGGCGCCCGACCTCCGAATGAGTGGCTGCCACCACAGGGTCGGTGCGGCTATTTAGCAAGGTTCAAGCGCATGGTGCTCATCTATAGGTTAGAGTTCTCCGAGGAGGAGCGGCGCTTCCTCGATTGGTTCCTGGCATCTTGCTAATGCTCATCAAATCCAATTTTTCCACCTCTCTCGCCTAAATCTGGTACAGCGACACCGTCTGTCGGAAGCTGCTTGTAGAGTGCACTCGGAGTCATCCCAACAAGGCTTTCGGTGACTCAATCATTTTCTCTAGAAGGATTGGTTTATGAGAGTTTCCCTGTGGTTTTTGATTTTTGCCTCTGTTCTTTCGATAACGGCAGCCCATGCAGCTGAAGGCGATGGTGGCTATTTCGGGGTGTCTGTAGGCCAGGCAACAGTTGATGACTTCTGTGGTGGTGGCGAAAGTACTTGCGACGACAGTGCCCTGAGCCTTCGCGTGCACGGCGGCAGTCAGCTGAGTTCCTTTGCCAACCTTGAATTCGGTTACAGGTATATCGATGAGGTCGAGGCCTCTGGCGTTATCAACGGTATTGGCGTGGCGGCCGCCGTGAACGGGCATTTCGTGGATACGACTCTCCAGTTAGGTATGCCCGAAACGGGGCCTTTCAAAGTCTTCACCAAGGCGGGTTTACTCTTGTGGCGATTGAACTATGACGTGGCTGCCAGCAATGGATTTCAGACATTCTCAGCCAGTGATAGCGATTCGGGTGTCGGGTTCCGAACGGGGCTGGGGGCTTCTTATGAACTGTCCGAAGATGTACGTCTCAGGGCAGACTGGGATTTCCTGGTCAACATTGGCGATGAAGACGAGCTTGGCGAAACCGATATAAACGTCTTTACTGTAGGGCCAGAGTTTACGTTCTAAGGCTCCGAAATCAGATACCCGGCCTGTGGATGAGACGCTTAAATCACAAGGAGGTGAAGTCCAATGGACTACCACGATCTGAAACAGCGGCATCGAGCAGAGAGGGAGGGCTTTCACAGCAATCTCTCTCTTCGTGTCCACCGTTCCCTTAGCTGGTTGCAACGAGCCGAGCAGGCCGAAGATCTGGATGGCCGGTTTATCTTTCTCTGGATTTCCTTTAACGCCGCATATGCAACGGAGATTGACGAGAACTATCGTCGATCCGAGCAGTCTGCATTTCGGGAGTTCCTGCAGAAACTCTGCGATCTGGACGATAAAAAGCAGCTTGAAGGTCTGGCGTGGTCAGAGTTTCCGAGAAGCATCCGGCTTTTGCTGAGCAATCAATATGTTTTTCAGCCCTTCTGGGACTTTCATAATGGAAAGCTGACTGAGCAGGAATGGCGGGATCAATTTGATGCTGCTCGAAGAGCTGCGCAAGCGGCGCTTGGCCATCAGGACACGGCTACGTCGATTGGTATTGCGCTCAGCCGCCTTTACACGCTCCGTAATCAACTCATTCACGGTGGGGCCACCTGGAATAGCTCGGTGAATCGCGAGCAGTTGCGTGACTGTGTTGCGCTGATGTCGAAGCTTGTTCCCATCATCCTAACGATCATGATGGATCACCCCGGTACGCTGTGGGGTGATGCATGTTACCCAGTGGTTTCTGAAACGAGAGCGCTTTAGTGTAATTGATACCAATCATCTATAGTGTTGAGAAAGTGGCATTTGCAAGAAATGATTGGCTCGTTAGAAAAACCATGAAAAAAATAGTCCGTGGAAACGGGGTAGAAGCCGGACACATTTGAATTCCGCATAGCAAGGAGAGCTTGTTGAGTCAGGAATTAGTGAACGTGCAGCCTATTTTGAAGCCCGCCGACATCCTTGCAGGTCTTGGTGGCGCCGACCGAAACCTACTTGCAACCTGCATTGCGCTCTTTGAAGACAGCACACTTACTCGCCGGCTTGAGCATTGGTATAAAAAGTTCGAGAATCTCGAGTGGAATCGCTGGAGACGAGCATTGAATGACAGCAGGGAGGAGGACTTCGGAGGTGTGCAGGATACACAGGCAAAGTGGCTCTCGTCCGATTTCAGTGATGATGATTTGCGGCTCATACTCTGGATCCATCTCCGCAGTGCACTTGAGTTACCTGCGCGATTGAGCGCAACTCATCGAGGCTGTGCTCTGTTGGGTGATGATGTCACCGCAAAACTTATTAGTTATCTAGACCCACCAGGCGCAATTAAGTCAGGCAAGCGTTGGCTTTGTGAAAAAGGTTGGCTGAGCGCTGGCCAGCCGGCGACGAGACTCTCCGATATTGTGCTCCCTGTCTTAGATGAGTTGCTTGAATGCTCTCAGCCGAAAGAGGGCTCATCGGTCGGCCGCGAGAATCGCCGAGAACGGCTGGCCGAGGCGCTCATCTCACTCAGAACTCTCTCAAAGAAAGACCGTGAAGCTTTGTTGGAGGATACAGGCGCTAACGATGCGAATGATAAAACCATTCAAAATTCGCTGCTCCTCGGGGGAAGTTTGAGCCTTTTTGGTATTGGAGTCAGCTCAGCGGGTTTTTCTGCTTATATTCTTGCGGCACAGGTTTCGGCTTTTATACCGATGGTTACAGGGCCAGGGCTCGTTTCGTTTGTCTCCGTAATATCGAACCCCATCTCGATTATTGCTGCAACCGGCGGGGGTGCGTGGTGGCTGGCTCGATCTGCTCGCCAGAAAGCCAATTTTTCTATTGCCTCGCGCGTTGTTGCCATGCTGGTAATCCAAGGTTTGCAAACAGGCTCATCTGGCTTGGAGAGAATCTGCGCTAGTTTTCGTCGTGTTCCTGGACTGATCAGCAGTGACAAGCTGAATGATCTACTGAGCGATAAGCACCGAGATGCCTGGTATGACGAATGGCAATTATTGCGAGCGTTATGGGGGGCAAGCCCAGAAAAGCCGGCAGAGAAAGTAATGCATCTTATGGAAGCCGCCGTTAAGGATGATGTTTCTGAACCCAGGAAGCGAAAAGCTGGTCATTCTGAGTCGGAAAAGGAACGCGTAAACGCTGGTGTCTTTAGCGCCTTAACCGTGGGTGAAATGCTATATAGCGCAGCAGCAATAGATCCGGAGGTAATCAAAGCGGTTGATTTTTCAAGGGTCGCAGAGATTGACGGATATGTGGAGTTTGCCCAGGTGGCTTCCGAGATTCTGAGCGGGTCAGATAGCGCGGTGTTGGGTGGCATTAGTCAGTTAAAAGGCTATGTGGCAGAAAGAGCTGTAGCGGCCGACCTGGTCTCGTCGGGCCACACTGTGAGCTTTCCTGAGGCATCAAATACACCGGGGTTCGACTTGATTGTTGATGGGCAGCCTTTTCAGGTGAAGTTTCATGAATCCCTTCAGGGAATTCGTGAACATTTTGACAGATACGATTACCCGGTTTTTGCCAACTCCGACCTAGCCGGAAAGATTCCAGACGACTTGGTCGATCACGTTTTTTTTATCGAGGGGTTAAGCAGTGAGGTAATAACAGAAGTGGCAGAGTCGTCGTTAAATGCAGCCGATCAGATGCTGAACTCCTCGAGTATGGCTTCAGCCGGAGCCATCAGTATTGCTCGAGGTCTCATCGCTTATCGAGATGGCTCTCTGACGCGGCACCAGTTGGTCGAGCAGGTGCTACTGGACGGTATGGTGAGGGTCGGTCTGGCGGGAAGTGGAGCTGCGATTGGGTCGGCTGTAGGCTTAGTCACTTTCGGCCCTGCAGGCGCCTGGGTCTTTGGGACAGGCGCACCCATTCTCGCCGCAATGCAAACCAGTAACGCGACGATGTGGGTCAAGGGGCTTGTGAGGAGTGAGCAACAGCGACTTTGGGAACGACTGGCTCATGCGCGAATTGACGATCTTCAAAGTGCGGTTCGAAGAGCTTTAAAAAATAAAAGGGAGCTGATTAACAGCAAGATAGCTGAAGCGCCAAAGAATGAAGCCGGTAATTATCTGAAGTGGCGTTTTGAAGAAGACATTCGATATGCCCTTGAGTGCGATATGCGAATCGCGTCTTTGTCTGAGATTTCAATGCCAACTCCTGAAAGGCGCGCCTCTGAGCTGTTGCGATCAATCGCCAGTTGCAGTGTCCACCCATCTCTTTACCCAACAGAAATGCGCGCTGTAACCCATTGTTTGGGTGAGCGGCCAGGACTCCGTGAGTTTCTCGATCGAGAAACCATTGATGGTTTAAGCGATATGACCAGAGGCTACACGGACAGTTTGATTCGATGGTTTAGAGACAAAACTCGCTAAGAGCTTCTTGGATTAGTTGACCACTACATACGGTAAAATTTCTAGACCTGTGAAAGCCTCTAATTTACTAGGGCTACCGAGTAACGAAAAAATCCAAATAATTGAGAACTGCCCTTACACCTTCGGGCGTCCGGATCAGCTCCAATGGCATCGCACCCAAACCTGAATTGTAAGTGCGCATCCAATGCGCCATGTTCTCTCGGTCATTTCCTACCAATGCATTAAGCCGCAATCTCAATAGCTTCATTAATTCCCTGACTTCGGCTTCCGAAAAATGGGTGAAGACGGCAACCTTTTCCAGCTCATGACGATTCAGTCCCAGTTGATCGGCGAGTGCATTCAGGGCCTCGCTTTTATCACTGACCATATTTCACGCGCTCTAGGTGGTAGAAAACTTCCTTGAGGGCAGATGGTTCACCGGAGAGAATCAAATCCAAAGGCGATTGGCCATAAAACGGCGGGTTGTGGTTAACTGCGCTCATGAATCCGTACTGATTTTCAGGATTCTGGAAAAGGTCTCGAAGCGAGGCGTGAATGTTCAGCAGATACGAAACCCTCGAGCGTTGCTCATTGTTGAAGCACGGCAATGACTGGGGTGAGCTCAGTGTTTCACTATCAACGTGGATTAGCTGCGCCTGACACGCCGTATCTAGTCCCCACTTATCCATAATTCTGATTACCGTACGTAGGCCTATTTGATCATTTTGGGTCAACGTTCGATCGGTCGATTCTGATGACATTGTGCAGATCCTTTAACGACATTTATAGCCAACAGCGAGCCTTGAATTCTGTTCACACTTTGAGCCTGCCTGCCTCGCTACATAAGCACTGCTAACGATGGGTGGTTTTACCTTACACTAATATTGTCGTCGTCGTTTTGTCTATAAAAACCTTCAAGTATTTGAAGTGCTATCCGAAGTGCTCTTCAGCCGCACTTGCAAGCAGCTACGAGCGACATACGCGCGTGGAATAGTGATTTTCAGAAGTGAGTTACATATATGTAAAACAAGTCTTACATATATGAGACTCGACAGTGATCGATGATTTTTCCTCAATGGTAGTTTATGCGACCTTTAAACTGCTCGCCATGATTGCCCACATGGAAATTTTTCAAGAACCCTGAAACAAGTTCGTATGGAAGAGGTAGTTCGTGTGGGCAGAGTTGTTCTGCCGACTTAGAGACTCTGTATCGTCGTGGAACAATTTGCTTTCATGTTCTGCCCATGGTATCTGTATAACAGTTACTTTTCGGCCAACGCTATGTCTTAAATTTGTATCCTAAAAAACATAACCAAGCAACTTGCCTGAACTTCATTATTAAATTATCAAATGGCATTTTTACTGAGTCAAATTTCAAGTCAGCCGATTTACTTGCCTGATGAGCGAAGTAAGATTAACAATTCAGATGATTTGCTTGCTTTGTTGACGAGTTAAAGTTCTATGCGTTTAATTTCGTTACGCACTATGGATTGCTTTTGTTTCGATGGGTATATTTCATTCCGTTAAACATAACTAAACGAAAATTTTACTCTCTAAAGAGTCAGCCCACACTAAGGCCTTTCAAAATTGAATGAATTGCTTGTTGCAAACCGAAGGCATATGGAAACAAAGAGATTTCTCTGTCGGCTTTTATTTACGTCAGCGGTGCCGGATGGCTTGGCGCCACAAGTGCCAGAGTTTAACAGATCGTCCGGTGGTTGGAATGTGTTCAAATCGGTTCGGGAATTGTTGTCATGACGACTTCGAACGTTGGTGAATTTTTCGATACCTCAGTTCTGGTGCTCCACCCCTCAAGCGCGCCGAGTGTATTTGCCGCCGATGGTGCTCTTGAATTCGAAGAAGAGAGCTCCATCGCGCTTCCGATGCAGAAGAAGTTAAAGGATGCGATGGTGGTTGCGCTGAGTGACTTTGCAAAGTTTCGGAAAACACCGGACGTCGCTCTTGAGTTCAGGCTTAGGGTCGAATCGCAAAACGGAATTGAATTCCCTGCCACTCATGTGGTCCGGCTCATCGGTCCGGAAGTGGTTTCATCAGATGTGTCGTTATACAGGGCGGCAGCCCGCTTTATACTGGCCCAATGGGTGAAGCAGAGGTCGCTTGATGAACAAGAGACAGAGCATCTGCTCTCAGAAGCCGAGAAAGCTTTTTTGAAAGAAGTCGGTGAGGGCATTGCTGCCAACTTTGCAGGTAGGTCAATTAGCCGAGGGTTTGTTGTTCGGTTTGGCATGGATGACCTGGGAGGGTTGGTCATACAAGGCGTAATGCCTTCTTTGACGATTGACCAAGCCGCGCAAGCCACTGTTCTCGGAGTTGGGGGGCCGCTTGGATTCGATGAAGTCAAAGGTTCGGTAACGATGTGGATCAGCAAGTCTGTCTCAGAAGACCTTCAACTGCCAGGTAGTAGCCGGGTACAAGCACAATGCCATGATTTAGAGGCTCTCCGCGTGCTGGCGCAAGCTTATGCAAACCGCAACGAAATTGAGTTCAAGGCACTGGTTCAGCAAGACGCCAGCAACAAAAAGCCCGTTATCACAATTTTGGAGTTAAAAGAGGTACCGCTCGGCGACCCGGATCAATTTCACCTCGAGTGAATTGGCCGGGTTGTCGGTTGAGGTGAAAGGGGTCTTGTTCGTGGACAATAAGCAGCAGCCACTGAAATATAGGCTAATACCAGCTCAAGGCCGTCATGGAGTGGCCCTACGGCAGGTTTCCTTAGCACCAAGCCCGCATAGGATCTTGCTCGCCCAAAGGGCCTGCCATAGTCTTCGTTGAAGGTATCTAGTGAAATCGTCACATCGTTTGCCCGTGAGAATCCGCCGTCGAGCAATAAATTGTCGGCACGCTGGGATTCTTCTGGCCGACTTTTTATCAAAGCCACGTAACTGGTCTCTGGCAGCCCGAAACAGTCAACAACAAGCCGAAGTAGGCGTGACTCTTCTGGCAGGTTTGTCAGCAGATGGCCGTTTCTGCCGATGAGGTTTGAGGCTTGGTCCAACGAAGGTAGAAACCCGCTATCGCTCAGCTGGTCTCTCGACGGCAGCCTTTCAGTGAGTTCGAGTAATCTTGGCCAAACCCCAGGTGGGCGAGACTTCAATAAGTACTTGGGTAATGATCGCCCATAAAGGTAGGTCTTTTTACCCTTTTGAGGGTCGAAGACTTTAAAGCGGATACTCGCATTGATTCGGTCCACAAAAGTTTCAACGTCAGCAAGCTCTCCGGTTTCAAGCCGCAAGCAGTGTTCAATTCGGTTCGTGTCGTAGCCAAGTGCCATCAGTCGCAGACTCTCAACCACATTTTTGGGAGAGAGTCTCGTTTGTTCAGAAAATACAGTGGACGGGGAAATGTCATTAGGTGGCGGCTCAATGGTCCAATGGTGGATCTGAATCGCTTTTCTGATGGTGCCTTTGTAGCGGGAGGTGAGCGGCGTGAGGGCGTCCGCCCACTCGGTGAGCAGGTGGTTATATGAGCGCATCTGCGTGTGTGGCGTCTGGTGTCCTAGCACCCTCCCAATTGCCATCGCGCCGCGTCTTGTGAGACCGGAATTGGTTCCCAACATGATCGTTTTGATGACTTCATCGTCAGAAGATGGGGACAGATGTGATGCCAGAGGCGTGTGAATCCCGAACACGGCGCTGGTCAACACATTGCAAAACACGTGTCTTGCCTGATGCAGGCTCATCCTTGAATTGCCGGTGACGAGTTTAAGTGCTTTGGCAATATCTGAAGGAATCGATTTGGCAAAAGGGGTGAGAGTGCTATCGTTTGCGCCTAAAATCGGCTTGTTGGTGATATCCCCAGAGCGAGTTGTATATTGAGTAAGAATTGTCTCGACCAGCATCCGCTCAGTCTCAGCCAGCTCAAACATCAGCGGTACGGCTCGTCGGCTGTTCTGAGCATTTTTTAAGGCTCGAATCGGATTGTTCTGTACCAGCACCCAAGTCAGTTGGCCGGATTGGCACCAATCGGAACGGAGTAGACCTAAAGCCTCTTGTGCCCTGAGTCCAAATCGAAATGCGAGCAGAAGGACAAACGCTGCTTGCCTGCCACGATCCGCATCCGCAGGGTCCTGGTGCAGAAGTATTTTCAGAGCCCGATGATATTCTTCTTCGGAAAACAGCCGTGGGCGAACCGAACGGCCTGAACGCCTTATATCCAGTTCATCCCAGTCCGGAGCTGACACGCCGTGTTCGGTAGCCCAGTCAAAAAAGTCGATGAGTCGAGCTGAGAAGTAATGGAGATCTTTCTGCTTGTGCCCTTGGTGCTCCAGCATCCTTGCGCACAGTTCGGTGACCTCTTCCTCGGTCATGCTAATAAGGTCAGTGTTTGAGGCTAAGCCTCGAAACGCAGGCGACAGCGCTGTCAAGTAGCGCTTGATAGAGCTTGCAGCATAAGGTTTGTGTTTTCGATTGGGTGCTCCTTTTCCTCGTAGAATGCGGAAGGCGACCCAGTAGCCAATCATCAAGATCGCGCTGCTGACCTTGCGGGCATTTGAACGACAGTGTCTTTCGATTTGCCTGGCTATCGTCTCAGATTTGCTTTTGGTGTATTGATTCAAAATGTCGTGCAATGCGCGCAAAAATACCGCTGACTCAGAGTAAAACGCTCTGGAGTTGCCCAGGGGGGCCATAGCGGGAATGATGTTTGGAGTTTCCGGTTCTGGAAAGTTCTCGGTTGAATGACTTGCAGGGCTTTTGTAGCGGAGGCCTTCGACAATTCTGAGGTGGTCATATAGGCAGACGCTTGTGGGGGGATTCCTCTCACTTAGGGCCCCGGCGACTATGCCTGGTAATTCCACCAGGTTCGCTTGCTCGACTGCGTGATTTAAAAGATTAAGCACATGCGCAAAGGTGACACGTGTATGGTCGGCTTCATGTTGCGGCTTGGTTTTTCTTAGGATTGCATATAGTGAAATCAGGGGCTTGGGGCAGCGTGTCTGGTTCAGGTCTTTCATGCTCTTGAGACCCAGACCCCTTGCTAACATTCGCCCAGTGGCATGGTCGATTTCATGCCTTTGGACGGGTTGGTCAAAGTTGTCGTATTCCAGCGCTTCGTTGTACTCAAGGTAAACATGCTGTTTGTGCTGGATGATCCGATAGTTCCTGCCCCTGACCAGGTCCTCCAGTAGCTGTAGATAAGAAATGCGCTTTTCGATAGCAAGCAACGCCATCGCGAGTGCAAGTTCGTCGGATTTCGAATAACGCTTCTGTCGAATGTCTTGTTTAATCTGGCTTGCCCAGAGCTTTAGTTCAGGCATAACGCGCAGCGCCTGCGCACAGCTGCTGCGAAATAGGGATCGTTCATTCCCAAAACGCGACAGCCTATGCCGGATGAATCGGCGAGCCTGCGAATCCGCGTTTTCTAGCCACTGGATCAATACCTCCATTCGAATGGCTGCTCGCGGGTGGGGCAGGCCATTTTCTCTCAGCAACATGTGTTTGACGGCATCATCAACATAAGGCTGGTTTAGCTTTTCGCCATCAGGAAGGGGATTGGTTGCGAGAAAAAAGTCCAGATCCTTCCGGGCTGTGGATCGAGCCTCATTGCGCGCACGCAATCGCTCCCGATGGCGTTTTTCCTGACCAAAATATTTTGGTTCCTCGTAATTGATTGTGTCCGGGCGGTGATGAAGCTGAATGCGTTCATAAGAAGCCGTGGGCAACGACACCGAAAAGCCGAGTCGGTCAAAGCAGTCATCGACAACTTGCCGATATTCGTCAGCATCATGCTTCCAGCATTGTGGCGAATGGTCGCTATACGTTGTCACGCCGCGTTCTGCGTGTCCCAGCCAACCGTCAATTACTTCAGGATTAACGCCGTACCGTGCTAGTTGCTGTGAGAATCGATGTCGGAAAAGGTTTTTAGGCAGGCCAAACTCTAAAAAGTCTGATTCCGAGACCATCGGATCGTTGAGTGGATGCCAAAACCCGAAATGATCGAGTAAGAAGAAAAGGGGTAAATGATCAGACCTTCCTTGCAGCACGTTTTCGATGCGTTCAGCCAATCTTTTGTGTTGAGTTCGCACAGCATCAGAAAGCTTGCGAAGGTGCTCAAGATAGCTATTGATTATCGAAACAGCACCGTGTGCAAGTGGCACCATTCGACCGCAGTGGAGTCCATCGTCGTTTTTGTCGTTGATGAAAACTGCCGGCGGATCAAAGCAGAAATGACTCAGTGACTCGAATGGTTCCGATAAGTGGCGGCATCCGGTAGCTGCATAGAGGGCGGTAACCGTATAGGTTACGAGGTGGTTGTGAAAGGTGATTGCATCGCAGGCCCTCGTCGCGAAGAGCTTTTCGGTGCCTCGCTGTATGACCTCAATGAGGAACGACTCCAGTGGGGCCAGCACACTCCCAAGTAAGTTAATTCGTTCAGTACGAGCTGCTGCTTCTGTTCTATGGGATAAAAAGCCACTCCTTACTTCGTCGATATCCCAATTGGTGTAACCGCACGCAGCAGGAAGCGCAGAGCGTGGGTGAGCCGAGATCAAACGGGCGAGAGAGTGATCGCCTTTTGCATCAAATACTTTTTGCGATTGGGCATTGGCGAGTTTCGCGCTGGATAGTCTCGGGAAGTTTTGACGAGCATGTTGGTTGAACCAGGTGTTTATATCTTGAGAGCCGAATAGCGTCCACAGTCGTCGCAACGAGGGGGCGTCCTGATTGCCCTGGGTCGCGTGCTGAAGTATTTCCTGTACCCAGCTTGGCAAGGTAACGCGTAGACATTCCTCAAATGGCTCGATGAGTTGTTCGTCTTGCGGGCGGGGAAACCAGGAATTGTGACGCTTTGGAAGTATTCGATGCGCCGCGCTGGCATCCCGACAGATGCTCCACTCCGCTTGCATACTGTCAGTGATTTGAAACTCCAGTACGAACTCCAAGGAACGGCCAAAATTGATTGCTAACCACACCAATGCGGTGCCAAGCCTCTCTGAGAACTCGCCATTCTCCCGATTGCGCGTTAGCCAGTCTTCGAGCAGTTGATTTTCAGGAGGTAATGGCTTGTCCCATGACCAAGGCAGGTAGTGAGAGAGCTCTGCCGTCTGCATGACAACGCTGCGGCCTGATAATTGCTGCTCTTCCGGAGTCTCTTGGGGGTTAACATCGAAAAGAATCAGCTGCTCAAGATCGTCTGGATCAGCCGTGCTGCTATCGCTTTCTGAATAGGCTAAAACCTGTTGTGTCTCAGTTGTCCTGTCGAGTACGAGAGCGAGATTCGAGCGCTTAAGTTCAGTAAAGGATGCGTTGATGGCCGGAGCTACTCGGCGACCTACTATTGGGTTTCGCTGACCTTCGCTTACTTTTTGAACAGATCTGAGTAATAGAAGGCTCTTGCGGTCGTCGGGTGCGGAATACTGCGTAAGTAACTGGGTGGATGCGTATCTCAGCGCCAAATTAAATTGTTGATACGAGTAGTGCTTAGAAGTGAGGGCTCTCTTTGCCCTCGTTAGTAAGGCGTCGATGACTCCCCACTTGTCGTTCTGGCCAGGCAGACTTAGTGCACTTGCAACCTGCTGTATTTGGCTATCGTGGAAGCAGGCGTCTTTAACTGTCCTCTCAATTGCCTGCATGATGAGCCAAAGGCGGAGGGCTCGACGGAGTCGATTTAATTCATCGGTCCGTGATTGCGCCAACGGATTAACGATCATCTCTAAGAGGAAATGCTCGTTCTTGATGTCCGCTCCTGCTCTCCTTAGTGTGGTTTTCGTCCTTTCTCGGGATGTGTCATGAGGCATGCCCGAGAACGCAGAGGATATATCAATATCAGCGTTATAGGCGGAGGACAGTTCTCTCAACTGAAACGCATAGGGATTGGCATCCCACTGAGCAAGTAACGAGACCGAATCTTTGTTGGAAAGTTCGCGGGCAAGATTGCCGATGACGGTGAAGTTTTCTGTGAAGCCAAAGGTCAGAGCGATGGCTTCGAAAATTTCGGCAACTTGATGTTGTTCCGCCCAAGTTTTGATTGTCTGGAAATGGGGGCCTGGCAACCTTAAGGTCAAATCGGAGCTATCCGTAGTCGCGTCTTTGTGCCAACTCTGGCTCTGATTTTTTGTCATTAATGGATTTAGTCTCCAGAGGCTCAGATAGGCTAATACCCAATTTATACACTAATTTAGGAGGCATAAAGCATTTTTGGCACAAAAAAGGTGGGTTAAATTCATCGGTCTCATAACCGTCGTTGGTTCGAATCCAGCCCCCGCTACCACTATTTAACAAAGCCCGCTTATGCGGGCTTTGTTGTTTCTAATCGGAGCTTCTGAGTCACCGAGACCGCTGTAGAGAAAGGGCCCGCTTTTGCGGGCCTTTTGTTTTATAAGCTACTCCCATACTTCTCCCTCAATAGAATTTTTTCAGTGCTGCCGCCTGTTGTCGGCCCCTTCCGGGCAAATTTTTGCCTTCCCAATCAGTAACTTCTCTAACTTCATTACGAGTCCCTGACGGGAAATTGACAATTTCGTAACTAGGGGAATGACAGAGTTCACATCGATAATCAGCCCCGTTTTATACAATTTCACAAAATCGACGAAAAAATGGTGCTTAAACCACATGAAGCGCGTCATCAAAGTGTCACAGGCATGGATTGCCGCGTTCGCTATGGGAGCACTACTCACAGGGTGTGGCGGTGGTGGCTCTTCCGATTCTTCAGGCACACAAACTAGCTCTAGTGGGGGAATCTCGTCTCCGGAACGCTCCGCAGTATTGAGCTGGAGCGCTCCCCTGACTCGCGTTAACGGCGAGAGCATTCCGATGGGTGAGCTCGACAAATATGTGATCCGGTACGGTCAGGATGCTGACGAGCTGAGCGAAGAGGTGGTTGTCACCAATGCCCAGGCCGAAGCGGAAATGTCCTACGAGGTGAGTGGTCTGGACGCAGGGACCTGGTATTTCACTATCCAGGTTCAGGATACCAATGGGCTGATCAGTGAGCCCTCCGATGTTGTGAGCAAGTCCATCCGTTCCTGAGACTAGAACCCCGGGCCTGGAGTATGAAGTCTCAGGCCATCGGGTCTGCAATCGGCAGTTTGAGGGTGAACGCAGAGCCTTCGCCCGGTTGCGACGACACCGAAATTTCCCCTCTATGCTTTTCAACAACGGTTTTGACGAAGGATAGTCCGAGTCCCGTTCCGTGGACTCCGGCCAGCTCAGTGCTTTTTTGACGCCGGTAACGGTCAAACAGGTGCGGCAGTTCCTCCGGATCGATACCGGTACCTTCATCGGCAATCGTCAAACAGGCCTGATGGCCAGCGCGGAAGACCTGAATGCTGACGTCTGATCCACTCGGGCTGTATTGAACAGCATTGGTCAGCAGGTTGATGACGGCGCGCTCCAGAAGCTCCGCATTGCCTTTCAGCCACAAATCCTCGGTACCCTGTAACTGGAGTTGTATCTGCTTCTCTACAGCCTGCTCGCTGACGCTGTCACGGGCATTTTCTACGATGGCCAGAAATTCGCATTCGTAGAACCGGGTTTCCGTTAATTGTTCCGCCCGGGCCAACTGCACGAATTCCTCGGCCAGGTGATAGCTTCTCCGGGCCAGCCGCCCCAGTTGTTCCAGCTGTTCCTGTTCAATGTGGCTGGGATCCCGTTTCAACTGTTCGATCAGGGCAAGCTGTGAAACCAGAGGCGAACGCACGTCATGGGAAATAAAGTCGATTGCCTCGCGGTGCTGTCGCTGCTGCTCCCGCAATTCCGAAATATCCGAAATATTGGCAATGATGCCTTGCTGGTCGCTGTCTGGCAGCGAAAACGGTGCAAAATGAATCAGGAAATCTTTGTCGCGAATCCTGAGGTCTACGGTGCGGCTCTGTAATAGGGTCAGGGTGTCGGAAACGGTTTCATGCCAGGGTGGCGTTTCCCGCGGATCGTGTCCCTCTAGTAGTCTTACCAGGGGAAGGCCGGCCAGGCTCGGCATAGGCTCGCGGAACCATTCCTCTATGTGGCCGTTGGCAAAACGGATGACCCCCAGCTCGTCAGTCACGATGATACCGTCGGGCATGCGCTCAAAACTTCTCCGGATGAACTGCTGCATGTGGTTCAACCGATCCGTGGCAATGCGGACCCGCTCTATTCGTGCAGAAATGTTTTCACTGGGTCTGGCTGCAGAATCCGCCGGTACGGCTTGCTCAAGGTGCAGCCTGCGCAGATAGCGCTGGATGGCCTCGCGCCCGAGATCATTGGGTAACAGCAGACCCAGGTGATAGCGGGTGCCGGCTCGCAATAGCTGAATCCAGCTTCGATTGCTGTCGTGAAACCAGTGCCCCGGAGTCAGGTCATCCGGAATATCGCTCTTTGACATTCCACGTGCGGAGAGGATGTCGTTCTCCTCCATCAAAAGCCACCCTGTGGGGCGAAACAGGGCCTGGAAGTGCTCCAGAAGTTGTGTCGGGTTCCTTCCCGAGGGTGCGGGCAGGGCGACCTGGGGGCTTCTGGCCAGCTCGTCCAGTTGCCGGTTCAAAAATCGGTTGGTCATGGCCAGTCGAAGGCCGCTGGATACAGGAAAGGCCAGGAGTGGAACCAGCAGTGCGTTTGCAAGGGGAACCCACCATCGCATCGTCAGCAGCACGAACAGATAGATTCCGAGCAGTCCCGCCAGAACCGTCGCGCAGGCGAGAAGGGTTCGCGCAGGCCGCATGGGTGGCAGGGCGAGGGCGAGTATCAGGATGGTTGTCATGGCCAGCAGGGCAGACGCCCACGCCGGTGCGGGTTTAATCAACAATCCCTGCATGTATGCCGACAACACGTTGGCGTGGAATTCAACGCCGGACATCGGACGGCTCAGCCCCGAGAAGGGCGTGGGCAGTATGTCGCCAAAACCGGCGGCTGTGGCACCGACAAAGACTATTTTGCCACTGAAGTGTTCGGGTGCGGCCGGCTGAGCGAGTACCTGCGAGAAAGAATACGACTGGAGAGAGCCGGCACCACCGATCAGGGGCACGGCACGGTATTGATCCCGAATATTGACATAGGAAGGCGTATCCCCGGTCTTCGGATTTTGTGGTCCAACACCGCTTGCGGCCAGCGCAAGGCTTGGCCAGAGCTGGTTCCCGAGGCCATTAAACAGGTAAAGACCTCGGGCAACGCCGTCGCTGTCCAGTTCCACATGAGCATGGCCCAGACCGGCGGCCGCCGAAGCCAGCACTCCAACCGGCAATTGTTCGCTTAACAGGTACTGGGAGGTGGGAGGCGACAGATAGACTGGCAGAATAACGTTGCCGTGGCTTCGCATCTGTTCTGCCAGTTGCTGGTCGTCTGGCGACGGTTCGGCGAACAGAATATCGAACACAATGGTTTTTGCGCCTGCCTCGTTGAGCTTGGCAATGAGCTCTGCGTGCAGGTTACGGGGCCAGGGCCAGCGGCCCAGGCGATTCAGGCTAAGCTCGTCGATCGTCACCAGAACCACCTCGTCCGAGGCTTCCAGTGGATTCGAGGTGATGGCTTGGTCGTACAGCCAGTAATCCAGGCGCTGAGGCAGTTCGGTTGTCTGGATAAGCAGGAGCAGTGCCAGCAGTATCAGGCCCAGAGTCCAGGGGGTCGTTTTAATTGGCAGCCAATCCCGGTTCATGAGCCCTGCTGTGTGGTTCGGTCGATCAACGGATTATTCCAGGTACAATTCCCTCCCTGGTCCCCAACGGCTTTGCAGTGGACCATCAGAAAGAGCTTTCAGGCGCACAAAATACCGCCTTCCGGGAATAAGACGCAAGGCTGCCGTGGTATCAGGCAGTGTTGCTTCCTTGATGATATTGTTGAAGCCCGGCTCCTCCGAGAGTTGCAGTCGGTATTCTGCCGCCGTGTCTACCTTCTCCCAGAACACCCTTACCTGGCTGTCGATGTAGTTCACGCTGATGATCCGAACCGGAGGCAGGCTGCCATTGACCACCAGCTCCCGCGGCTGCGTTGTAGCAACTGAATTGCCGCCTGCTTCGGTCACCACGCGCCAGTAATACTTGCCAGGCCCAAGCGGGCGTGAGGGCAGGGCAGCCGTTTCGGGTGCCCACTCGCTGGTGGCGATCAGGTTCCGGAAATCCTGATCTTCGGCTATCTCTACCCGAGCCACTTCATTGTCGCCGTTAAGCTGCCAGCGAAACTCGGGCATATCGTCGTTGACGGTGCCCCCATCTTCCGGAGCAACCAGGCTGGCAGTCCTGGCCTGAAGATCGACTTCCAGCGGGACGACGCGTGGCATCCCCGCCGTGCCGCGAGTATCGAGTGCCGCCAGGTGTACCTCATAGCTGCCATTATCCAGTTGCCCGATATCAAAGCTGTTGCCTGTCAGTTTTCGGCTTTCTACCCAGCGGCCTGTGTCGCTTTCGAAGATGTCCACCCGGTGCATGGGGGCGCGACTTTCCTGCCAGGTCATGGTGGTGGGCAGTTGGGTCAGTCTCGGTGGCAGTGGATCGAGCGCCGGCGCTGGCGGTAGGCGGCGAATGCTCAGGCCGTCATTGTTAGTGGTGGACAGGCTGGCTCCGAAACCCGCAGGGATCCGGCGGGTCTTGCCGGGGGCCCCGAAGTCAACGTCGCCCTCGGTTACCTGCAGGCGAGTGCCCTCTGCCGATGTCTGGAGTGAAAATGCGGTACCTCTCACGGCGGCGACGGCCGAAGGCGTTTCAATCTCGAATCGTGCGCCTCCCTCCATGACCGGCTTCACTCGGGTGTGGATCTCGCCCCTGTCGAGTCGGAGTCTGGTATCGACCATGCCGGCTTTGCCGTATTGGGTCAGGCGATTGAAGATGAGTCGAGAATTCGGAGAAATCCTTACTTCCGAGCCGTCCGCCAGTTCAATGGTGGCGGTCCCGGACGCGGACAGAATTTCATCACCAACGCGGATGAGGGCGTCTTCACTCAGGGGTGTTTTCCGACCGGTATTTCCGGAAATCAGCTGTACGGTTCCGGTGACCGATGTCGCCCGCGCCGGCTGAGGTTGGCGCTTTAGCCAGGCAAGGGGAATTCGCACACTGTCGCCGGCACCCAGAATGGCACCGTTGCCAATCTTGTTGTATTGCAGAAGGCGACTCGCGGGATAATTGGGTGCGAGCAGGTCGTTGGCCACTTCCGAAAAGCTTTCTCCCGGCCGCAAGGTGTAGATCCACTCGGGCACCGGGTTGGCCGACGAAACGTCAGAATGCCCGGCTGAACCGCGCGTTACCGAAAGCTCGGCAGCCGCGGGGGCAGCCCAGGCAAGCAGTGAAAGGATCAGCAGCAGTGCCGGTAATCGCGGAGCCGGGCTGTCAGTCATTGGCTGCCCTGGCGGGTTCGTCGACGTCAAAGGCCTGGTCCTGCGCCTTCATGGCCTCCAGTCGGTAGCCCCGCTGGTAAATGGTCTTGATGCGGAAGCCGTTTTCCGGGTTCAGGCCGAGAC
This sequence comes from Marinobacter sp. DSM 26671, assembly GCF_900112835.1. NCBI lineage: Bacteria > Pseudomonadati > Pseudomonadota > Gammaproteobacteria > Pseudomonadales > Marinobacteraceae > Marinobacter > Marinobacter sp. DSM 26671. Next base: position 30,147 of record NZ_FONF01000026.1, read on the forward strand.
GACGGCGCAGTCGGCTCATATGCGTGTCCACGGTACGGGTATTGATATCCCGCGCCAGACCCCAGACGCGCTCAAGCAGCATTTCCCGAGTCAGCAGCCGGCCCTGGTTCTGGAACAGGAACAGGGTCAGATCGAAATCCTTGTCGGTCAGCGTCAGTTCTTCACCATGGAGTGCAATGACCCTTTGCTGCGTGTTGATTTCGAACGGACCATAGCGAAGCACTTCCTTTTCGCTGTCAGGATTGGAGCGTCTCGCCAGAGCATTGATGCGCGCGCCCAATTCCGCCGCACGGGCCGGCTTGGCCAGGTAATCGTCGGCGCCGGCATCCAGAGCCCGAACAATATCTGCCTCGCTGTCCCGCTGGGTGAGAAACACGACTGGAATCGGCCAGTTCAGCTGGGCGCGAACGCTCTCGAGAACATCAATGCCGGTCATGTCCGGAATCTGCCAATCCAGAATCAGGAGGTCATAGCTGCGGTGCAGAACCGCGCTCAGGAAATTTTGGCCGGTCGGGAAGCTGTCGCAGTGGTGCCCGCTTTCAGACAGAATTGACTGGATGTGCTGTGCCTGTTCGGTTTCATCTTCAAGCAAAGCAATACGCATTAAGCCTCTCCCGGAGTGTCGCTCTCTTGCCTGGTATCGAGCAGAGCTTTCAATGGACTACTCTGCTATATCAATCAATTATCACAAAATGTGGATCTGCGTTCAGTATCGTTATGTAGACTTGCGTAAACGGACTGAAGGCTTTCCGTTGTCGTCGTCCAGTGTTTGTCGGCAGCCGGGGAAATTACTGCAGCCCCAGAACCAGCCTTTTTTCCCTTTTCGTCGCACCAGGGGCGAGAAACAGTGGGGGCATGGAATGGGTTTCTGGCCAGTGCCATCCTGAGGCGTGGCTTCTTCCAGCGGTCGGGTGCCCCGGCAATCCGGGTAGCGGGTGCAGGCAAAAAAGCGGCCGAATTTGCCCTCTCGCTCCAGCATCGGGGCGCGACATTTGGGGCAGTGGGGCTGTGCCTCTGGCGAGGTTGTGCCGATGCTCTCCGAGTCGACGGTCGGGCGGCCCTGGGGCCTGGCCAGAAAGCCGCGGATCTCCTCTTTGAGGGTATCCAGAAACTTTCTGGGGTCGCCCTCGCCACGGCGAATGCTCTCCAGGTTGGCTTCCCAGACGGCCGTGCGATCCGGCTTGCTGACCGATTCGGGCAAAGCACTGATCAACGCCTTGGCTTTGTCGGTGGCGCGTATATGTCGACTGTCGCGGTACAGGTAATCGCGCTTGAATAAGGTATCGATGATCGCAGCCCGGGTTGCTTCGGTGCCCAGGCCATCGGTCTCGCGTAGGGTTTTGCGAAGTTCGGTATCGGTTACAAATCGGGCAATGTTGGTCATTGCCGAGAGCAGGGTCGCGTCGGTGAAATGCTGGGGCGGCTGGGTTTTGCGCTCGCTGAGGTTGCTATCGTCGCAGAATACCGGTTCGCCTTTTTCCAGTCTGGGAAGCGGTGCCTTCTCCGGTTCCTTGCGAGCTTCTCGCAGTTTCAGTTCCAGCGTTTTCCAGCCGGGCACCAGGATGGCCGTTTCCGTCGCGCGGAATTCGTGCTCTGACACTCGTACCGTTAGCTTACCCTCCCTGTGCACGGCATCGGGCGCGAACTGCATCAGATAGTACCGGCTGATCAGTCCGTAGATTTTTTCTTCCGCGTCACTGAGTTTGCCGTTCGGCGTCGGGCGGCTGGTTGGGATAATAGCGTGGTGGGCGTCGACCTGTTTGTCGTTCCACGCGGAAGTCCTGCGGCCAAGGTCTGCGCCGTTGCAGGCTTGCTCCAGATCCGGTGCCACTCGGGCAATGGCTCTTATCACCTGCTCCCGCTGGCTGTAGTGGCCTTCCGGTAAAAACCGGCAATCTGATCGCGGGTAGGTGATGAGCTGGTGGCGCTCGTAAAGATTCTGGGCGGTATCCAGGACGTCTTTGGCACCCATGCGGAATAGCCGGCCTGCTTCAATTTGCAGGGCCGACAGGGAAAACGGCAGCGGTGGCGCTTCCGACCGATCCCGAAAGCGGGACTCGGTGATGGTGCCGGGTCGGTTTCGAACGCTGTCGGCAATCTGTTCAGCGACTTCCCGGTTGAGCAGGCGGTTCTCTTCATCCAGGTAATCCTGGAACTGCTCGTTGGGCTGCCAGCGGGCGGTGAAGGTTTGCTGGTCGGCTTCTTCCTCCTGAGCCCTGAACCTTGCTTCAATGCGGTAATAGGGCTTGGGCTGGAAGTGTTCGATGGTATTGTCACGTTCAACCACAAGGCCAAGTACCGGAGTCTGTACCCGGCCAACGGAATAGACCCCCTGTTCACCCTGCCGCTGATAACTGAGGGTATAAAATCGGGTCAGGTTGATGCCATAGAGCCAGTCGGCGCGTTGTCTGGCCAGGGCGGAATGGGATAACCGACGGAATTCCCGGTTGTCCCTGGGGCTCTGGATCGCCCGGGCCACGGCCGCTGGCGTCAAATCGTTGATCAGTATCCGTTGAACCGGGGCGCTGGCACCGAAATAGCGGATAACTTCGTCCACCAGCAGCTGGCCTTCCCGATCCGGGTCGCCAGCATGAATAATGGTCTTGGCCTGGCGAATCAGCGATTCCAGCACCTTTAATTGTTGCTGAACACTGTCCTTGGGCATGACCTCCCATTTGTCGGGAAACATCGGCAGGTCTTCCTGGCGCCATTTCTTCCAAGCGGGGTTATAGCGTGCAGGTTCTGCCGGTTCCAGCAGGTGGCCGATGCACCAGCTAACGGTGGCAGCATTTTCGCCAGTGCCACAGCGTATCCAGCCCTGGCCTTTCTGGTGAGGGCCAGGGAGGGCAGCGGCGATGGCGCGGCCGAGACTTGGTTTTTCGGCGATGTACAGGTGCATGGGGTTTGGGTGTTTTGGAATCGGGATGGGAATGTGGCGCTTTGGCTTTATGGTGTCAAGGCTCTCGGGTGTGTCCTGTATGTGTAGTAGACTGAGGGTGTTGGTGGAGGCGGCTGTGAAGATGGCTTTCCCAAAAGACGCCGTGAACCCATCCATGGGGGCTTGGTGCTGCCATCCTTGGCAACACACACTTTTGGGAAAGCCATCTCCACACCCGCTTCTGACCGTTCGCCATTCGCCCTCTTCCATCAGGGTTGAGCTGTAGGAGTCTCGAAACATGAAGATCCAGAATGCAATTGAAACCAAGCTGAACGACGCCTTCGATGCGCGTGTGCTTCAGGTGGAGAACGAGAGCCACAAGCACAGTGTGCCTCCTAATTCTGAAACTCATTTCAAGGTGACCCTGGTGTCGCCGGAATTTGAGGGGCAGATGAGGGTGCGGCGGCATCAGGCGATTTACAAGGTGCTTGCCGAGGAACTGGCGGGGCCGGTTCATGCGCTGGCGTTGCATCTATACTCACCGGAAGAATGGGAGGCGACGGGGCAGTCGGCGCCGGAATCTCCGAATTGTATGGGCGGGTCGAAGAAAGATCCGGCGATGGCGACGCGGACCGCACAGGGAGAGGGTTCATGAGTCAGTTTTTCCAGATTCATCCGGAGACGCCACAGAAGCGTCTGATCAATCAGGCGGTGGATATTCTGCGTCGTGGCGGGGTGATCGTGTATCCCACGGATTCCGCCTATGCCATTGGTTGTCACCTCGGTGACAAGCAGGCGGCGGATCGGATCAAGCGGATTCGCCGTCTGGATGACAAGCACAACTTCACCTTGGTGTGCCGGGATCTTTCGGACATCGGGGTCTATGCCAAGGTGGACAACACCCAGTACCGGTTGCTGAAGAATTTCACGCCCGGGCCCTACACTTTCATTCTGGATGCCACCAGTGAAGTGCCCCGGCGGCTGCTTCATCCCAAACGCCGGTCAGTAGGCGTCCGTGTGCCGGACAATGCCATTGTTCAGGAGCTGTTGGGCGAGCTTGGTGAGCCCATCATGAGTAGCACTCTGATTCTGCCGGGCGAAACCGATCCGATGACAGACCCTTATGAAATCCGGGAAACCCTGGAGCATGAGCTGGATCTGATTATCGACGGGGGATTCTGCGGTATGGAAGCGACCACGGTCGTGGACTTTACCGGCGAGGCTCCGGTGGTTACCCGTGTTGGTAAGGGGGATCCGGCGCCTTTCGAGGTCTGATTCTCCTGATCCGTCTTTCCTTTATGCCCGGGCGTTCAGATTAAAGGCGTACGCCCGGCTATTCCCTGCAGCTTCGATTTGCTCGGCACTCACTGAGCGGCGCATGGTGTCGTAACGGTGCACGAGGTCCTGCAGGCCGTTAAATTGCTGGTTCTCGCTGATCAGTGTGTCCAATAGCGGGTTATTCACCCCGTACGCCTGATTCAGTTTGAGCGCATTGTCCATGAAATGCAGCGTTGGCTCGTTAACGCTGAGGCGATTGAACGCTTCCTTGAAGTTTTTGTTTACGTTCAGGTCTTTTTCAATCTGGATGCGTGTGTTGTCTGCGATTTTCCCTTCCACCGCAACGCTGCCATTCTCCGTTTTGCTCACGTTCAATGCGGTTGCCGGGTGCAGGTTGTATTCGGCAAGTTTGTGCCGCAGTGTTTCTCGAACGAAGGCAAGATCCTGCCCCACAGTTTGTTTGTAGTCGGTCATGGCCAGTCGGCGGGCTTTCAGCCGTGAGAGGTCAGACTGGTTGTTCTCCGAGGGTGTAAAACGGTCATCGCCAGGTGTCGGCTCGGTTTCCATGGCCTTTGCCTGTGCTTTGCCGGGCGCGGCTTCCGGCCCTGTTGAAGGCGTCTGGCGCCTTTCCATGGCCTGCTGGAACTGGGTGCTCGCCCGGATCAGAGATGTCAGTAGGGACATGGATGGGTTTCCTCCTTCGGTCAACCGGAGTGCGGTTTCCGAACAGTCAGCGTTGGGAATCACGAATGCTTGTCATCATGCTCTGCAGCTTTCAGGCCAACTCGATGAAGTCCCGGGCTGAGGGCTCCCTCCTTCCTTCATGTGTAAACGACTTTTCCCGGATCTGATCTGTGTCAGGAAATAATTGACGCATATCTATAAAGTTTGGCGACAGTTAGTTGTCATCACGAAACGTCAAAACAACGTCCTGGCCGCATGCCGCGCGGTCTCTGTGTCGGGTTACCATGAAAAAACAGTATTCCATCCGCTTTCTCTTACTTGCCGCTCTGGCGGCTGCCTTCTCCCTGGTGCTCGTGTTTACCGTAATCTACAGTGCAGACTCGCAGCGTGATCATCTTGAAGAGTTCAGCCACAAATACGTGGATGGACTGGCAAAATCCTATTTCGATGGGCTGAATACCATGATGGTCACCGGCACCATCGGTAACCGGGATGTGCTTCGGAAAAAGGTGATGGCGTCTGAAGACGTGCTGGACGTGCGGGTGATTCGCAGTGACCATTTGAACCGGATCTTCGGCAACGGCAACGCGTCGGAACAGAAGCGGGAACCTTTGGACAAGAAAGCGCTTGCCGGTGAGCGGGTGGAGTCCTATTCCAGCAATGAGGACGGGCGAGTCTACACACTGATCGAGCCCGTGATCGCGATGGAGAACTATCAGGGCGTCAACTGTCTTGGCTGTCATCAGGCCAGTGAGGGAGACGTTCTTGGAGCCATTCGGGTGGACTATTCCATGGCTGACAGCGATGCCCGTTTGCAGCAGCAACTGCTGACCAGTGGCGGTATTCAGGTAGCCATCTTTGCTGCGGTGTTTTTCCTGACCGCCGCCGCTTTGAGTCGACTGGTGTTTTCCCGTTTGCGGCGACTCCACGACCGCATGGACGAGATCTCCAGAAATTCTGACCTGACCATTGAGCTTGAGGTTACCCGCAACGACGAGATCGGTTCCGTGTCCCGGGCGTTCAACCGGATGATGGCGAAGATACGGGAGAGCATGAATACCGTCATGGACAACGCCGAACAGGTTGAACAGGCGGCCAGAAGCATTGCGGGGAAGGCTGACACGACAGAGAGGGAAGTGCTTGCCCAGCGTGACAACACAGATCAGGTGGCCAGCGCCACTACCGAGATGGCCGCATCTGCGGTTCAGGTCCGGGAAAATGCCATTCATACCACCCGAAAATCCGCAGATACTGCGGAATCAGCGAGCAAGGGTGAGAGCCTTGCCCGGAATGCAGTAAAAAGCATCGAGGCATTGAACACCGAGGTCCAGAGTGGCGCAAAACGCATTGAGCAGCTGGATCAACGTACCAGCCAGATGTCGGATATGCTGGAGGTAATCTCCAATATCGCTGACCAGACCAACCTGCTGGCGCTCAATGCCGCCATCGAGGCGGCCCGTGCCGGAGAGCAGGGGCGCGGTTTTTCTGTGGTGGCCGATGAGGTGCGTGCGCTGGCGTCGAGAACTCAGGATTCAACGGAGGAAATCCGGAACACCATCAACGGACTGAAGGGAGAGGTTGTCGATTGTGTGGCCACCATGCGCCATGCCTCTGAGATGGCAGAGCATCAGGTTTCAGCCATTCTGACAGTAGAGTCTGAACTGCAAACCATTGCATCTGCTGTGCGGGAGATCACCAACCTCAATCAGGAAATGGAGAGCGCTGCCAACGAGCAGAGCGATGTCTCCGAATCCATTAATCACAACGTGATTGAAATCAGTCGCTCGGCAGAGCAGACCTCCGGGGATGCCAAGGAGACAGCGAGAATTGCCGGAGACCTTCTGGCCATGGCCGAGAATCTCAGGAAAACCATCGAACAGTTCCGGCTGAATCAGGAAAGCCGCCTTTAGAACGGCGGCGTGGGTCTGGCGACAGGCTCAGCCCCGATGGTCGGAAACAAAGGGGTTGGTGGCTCGCTCCCGGCCAAAGGTGGACATCGGACCGTGTCCGGGAATGAACGCAACCTCGTCGCCGAGCGGGAACAGCTGTTCCCTGATAGAGCGAATCAGTGTTGCGTGGTCGCCCTTTGGAAAATCCGTGCGTCCGATGGAGCCATGGAACAGCACGTCACCCACAAGCGCCAGACCGGATTCCTTATGATAAAAAACCACATGCCCCGGTGTGTGGCCGGGGCAGTGAAGGACCTCCAGAGTCTGGTTGCCCACCGTGACCTGCTGCCCATCTTCCAGCCAGCGATCCGGGGTGAAAACTTCCGGGGCCGGAAACCCGAACATCTGCGCCTGCTGGGGCAGGCCAACAATCCAGAAATTGTCTTCCTTCTGCGGCCCCTCAATGGGAATACCCAGCTCTTTGGACAGCTCCGCAGTTCCGCCGGCATGGTCAATGTGGGCATGGGTAAGCAGAATTTTCTCGACCGTCACGCCTTCCTCAGCCACAGCGGCGCGAATCTTCTCCAGATCCCCGCCCGGATCGACTACGGCTGCCCGGCGCGTCTTTTCGCACCAGATCAGTGAGCAGTTCTGCTGGAAAGGCGTGACCGGAATGATTCTGTAGTTCAGTGACATACCTGTTCTCAATCGCTGAAGAAATGGCTAGTGCCATCAGTTTACTGGAACTTCCCGCGTAACAACGAACGCGCCCCGCAAATCGCCCTCGGAGAAGCCGGTCGCCTTGTCTTCAGGATAGAGTTCAGCCAGTTTTGCCTTCACCTCCGGGGCGATGGACTTACCATGACAGCCAAGGCAAAGTTTCTGTGTCGGGATGGCGCTCATATATTGGAACGCCGGCTGTCCGGACGCTTCGGAGACCTGCCAGACCTCCACCGGTTTTCCGTTCTTTACCGGCTGTCTGTCCATGGCCAGCAGCTGGATCTCCTGCCAGTCGGTCGGGGTGTTTTCCGGGTTCCGGACTTTCAGACTGGTCCGACTGATGACCCAGCCGCCGCTGCTGTTGTTGCTGGCGATTTCCGGTGCCACAGTCTTGCAAACACCAATACCGTTTGTGAGGCCGCCTTCTTTGATGGCCGCCTGGAGCGCCTGCTTCAGTGAGCCGCCGAAGCTTTTCACCAGGGAACGTGCTTCGGCAACCATTGCTTCCGGGCTATCTGCTTGGGGTTGCGCGAGAAGTGGCATGGAAAGCAAGGAGCATAGCAAGGCTGTTGTGATGGTCGGTTTGGTCATTGAATCTCTCCCGGGCTTCTTGGCTTTGGAATAAGTATATAACAAAGGAATAATCCCAAATTGAGCCAGGACAGATTCCGGTAGAGTCGATGAATGATTACCACGCCAGCCAGATAACGTGGCGGGCACCCTTGCCGGGTCGCAAGGCCCTCACTGTAACGGGCTCAACAGAAAATCCTGCCCGCCGCAGCCTCTCTGTGAAGGAATGCTCCTGGCCGGCAGACCAGTAGGCAAGGATGCCATCAGGTCGCAGGGCTTTCTGGGCGGCCGCAATGCCATCCGGTGAGTAGATCCAGTTGTTTTCTTTGCGGGTGAGGCCTTCCGGGCCGTTGTCGACATCGAGAAGGATGGCATCCCATTCGCCGTCGCTGTTTCTGAGTAATTCGGCTACATCACCAATGTGAACCTGCGCTCTCGGGTCGTTCAGCGGGTTGCCCGCCGCAGAGCCCAGCGGCCCGCGATTCCAGGCTTCTACTTCGGGAACCAGCTCGGCTACCGTCACCTGCGCATCGTCGCCCAGAGCGGCCAGCGCTGCTGCCAGCGTGAACCCCATGCCCAGGCCGCCGATAAGAACCCGGGGAGCAGGCTGATCGGCAATCCGTTCGCACGCCAGGGTGGCAAGAGCATCCTCCGAGCCGTGGATCCGGCTGTTCATCAATTCTCCGGTGGTGCCGGCAATTTTGATGGAAAATTCATCATTGCGTTGCAAAAGACGTAATCGGGTTCCCTTGCCGGGGATCATTGCGGTTCCGATTTCGGTAAAGCGGGCCATTGAGAAGTCCTGATGTCGGTAAGGAGGGGCAGTTTAGCTCGCCTGGAGCCAGGTTGAATATCACGGACCGAGAATCGGGGTTAAGAGAGGTGGTACCCCCGGCAGGTTCCACACTAATGTCCCAGTTAGTCTCAGAATGCCCCATATGGTAACTAACCACCTGTTTTTAAAATAAATTAATTGTGCGATTTGATTTTGATGGTATCGTTGAGTGACAAGTATGCCCATCTTACGACAGGTGTTTTGGGGGGTAGGATGATGGGTAGGTTGAAAGTTGGAGCTAGACGATGCCAAAAAAAGTGCCTGAAATGAGCCCTGCTCAAGTTCGCAACCTACGCCATGGGGTGGTGAAAAAGGACAGTAAAACGCGAAAAGCCGGAGAGCCTTGTGTTGCTTATCACAGGGTGGGTGGGGTAGACGGTCTAGTTTTGCAATGTCGTCCGCCAGCGGTTGGACAGGAAATCGGCTCACGCTCTTGGCTTCTGGTCACGACGGTGGGCATACGTCGTCGCGAGATTGGCCTGGGAGGCTATCCCGATGTGAGCCTAGGAGAGGCGCGAGAGCAGGCCCGCCAGAAAAAGGAGGAAATCCGTAATGGCGTAGATCCTGTTGAACAGAATCAAGAGCGAAAGGCCAGAGACCGTGAGCGTCAGCGGAAACAAGTCACCTTCGGAGAGCTCGCGGAGGAATATTACAAGATTAAAGAGGTGACTTTTCGCGGCAAGAACCCGCAGCGGCAGCGAAACCGCTTACGGAAGTCGATTGATCGATGTCTAGGGGAGATTGGTGATACCCAAATCGGCGACCTCACCGTTGAGGACGTAGTACGAGTTCTGAATCCGCTATGGACCACCCAAACACCAACGGCCACCAGAATTCGTCAGACTATTGCCCAAGTCTGGAAGTTGGCGGCATCTCGCAACTTGGTTTCCGGGAAGAATCCTGCAGATTGGGACGACAATTTGGATGGCTGGCTGCCACCGGCAAAGCGTATCCATCACACTAAGCATAAACCTGCGATGCGGCATCATGACTTGCCTGAGTTTATGAAATTCCTGCTGAAGCGAGACACGACACCTGCCCGCGCACTGGAGTTTCAAATACTGACTATCGCCAGACCCACAGAGGTTCAGTTTGCTGAATGGCCGGAAATCAATCTTGATGAGGGAACTTGGACGATCCCAGGCTCGAAAATGAAGAACAGAAATCCGAATGAGCTCCACGTGGTGCCTTTGGTGCCGCGAGCAATAGAAATTCTACGGAGTATGCCTCAGTCGGGCCGTTACGTATTTCCGGGTTATCAAGGAAAAGAGCAGATTAGCGAGAACGCGTTGAACAACACGGTGAAGGCAATTCATCAAGAGTCTCTGAAGTCTGGCGGCAAAGGATTTATGGACCCTCGCTATAACAAGATCGCGTGCGCCCATGGAATGAGAAGCTGCTTCAAAAATTTTGCTGCAGCTAGGACAGATTTTGATGATGTGGTCTCCGAACTCAGTTTGGCGCACCTGGACAGCGATGAGACCCGCGCAGCTTATCTGAGCGAGCAGATCTTGGATCGTCGCCTGCAACTGCTCAACGCCTACTCCAGGTACGCATACACAGGCAAATTGCCAAGGAAACGCCAGCGCAAGGATTATTAACCAAAATTCCGGAGTTTCTGCACTTTTCTGGCAATTACACGCGCCAACCGGTCCTTGTTACCGATTAACTTATTGAGTACCAATTAATCGGAATGAGGTACATAACGTGTTCTACAGCATCAAAGAAGTCAGCGAGCGTTACGGGGTTGCTCCCAAGTCCATTTGGCGTTGGATTCGCGAAGGGCGCTTTCCGAAACCGCTCAAACTTTCACCTAAAACCGCTCGTTGGCACGAGGCCGACTTGCAAGCTTATGAGGAGGGTCTCAAAAAGTAGCGGTCTGAAAATCTCAATTGGCCATAATTGAGCTAATGGCGGGTTCTGTTCGTCTCGAACCCGCCGCACAGTACCGCTCTTTTCATCGCATCATGATTTTTCCGGCCTCCGGTGGCCCTGCTATTCCGGAACAGCGGGTGTGTTGGTGGGAATCGAGCACGCTGTTTCTTCTCTCTCTCAGCTCGACGCTGCAGTGCCAGTTTCTCTCGCTTAATCTCGTCCTGACGTAATTGCTGCTTAAGTTGGCGTAATACCGCTTTGGCGTTCGATGCGTTGCGAAGCTGGCGGGCCAAACTCCTGCATGCCTCCAGGTTGCCTGCTCGGGCACCCCGGGCGAGCGTCAGAAGGTGAGGGAAGTTCTTGGGTTCCAATATGCCGGTTTTCATGCCTTCGTTCCTCAGGTTTTATTGTTGGTTGACCTTCAGCAACATCATTGATTTATCGACGCTTCAAAGACTACTGGAGGATGATGGCCATAAACCTTTTGAAATGTGATCAAATGTGGCAGCGTCCGAATTCCAGGGTTTTGTCGCCACTGTATCGAGGAGCATATGAAGAGCAGAGTCTGGGTTACACTTCCGCCACTCGATGTGTTCTTCCTGCCGCACGTGTCTGATTTTCTGCGAATCGCGCTCGGCGACTCAGGTTCGTTTCCCCGGTTGGTGAAGACAATGGCGAATGCTGCTGGGGTTGAGGCACCGCATCTGAACACGTTAAAGAAAGCTGAGCAGAAGCCAGTAACACCCAGCACCGCGATGAAAATTAAACGCGTCTGGCACGCAAGTATTCCCGACAAGCAATTCCTGGATTCGATCGAAGCTGCAGTGGAGCCCTGGAACGGCCTCCAATTGAAGAACAATGGCTCCTCGTGGGTAGCTGCACTGGCGGGTGCTGGCAAGTCGAAAATTGGCTCGGCCCTCAAAGGATCTAGGGTTGCCAGCTTCCTTGAGCAGCGGATGGCCCAAGAGAAGGCTTTTCTCGACTGGGTCAAACAGGAGACCAGCCGACAGCCGAATAAACAGCATGACCCCGCCGTCTGGATTCGACGGGGTCAAGAGTTCTTGAGGGAGCACCACCCTGGTGGATCCGGAACTCATCTCCTTGATCGCCGAGATCGACCACACCGCCAGAAATGCCGAAAGCGCAGAGTGGCGCAAGGGAAAGAGCATACTGCACTTGGTTAACCATCAATTGCGAATTGATTTCTACTACACGCTGCTCTGTGAGTTGGCTTTGGATGTGGCTGAGTATCTTGCAGCGCATGGGGTGTATGAGGCGCACAGACAACAGTTGGTTGATCAGGGATTTGTGGGAGATATTGCGCCCCGGTCATCGCCCCTGGGAACTCTGTCTGAACAGGACAGACCGTTAATTCGGTTATTTGAGGCCTGGAAGCATCGATTGTCTGCGCTTAATGGTTGCGACTTTAGCTACAGACGAATGGCCAGCTACCTGCCGTTGCCTGGTGACTCAGCTGGAGAGGAGTTTGTCTCTCCTGCAGGGTACACACTGGCAATGCTCAAGTATCGCAAACTGAAACGATGGCGGAGTGGCACTATTCCCGATTTATCGGATTTGGAAACATTCATTGCCAGGCTCTGTGCCGGCCACGACTCAGACCATTATCTGGCGTGGATGAAAGCCCAGGCTGCGCTGGCATGGGGGCGATTGATCGATGAGGAAGAAGAGGCCCTCGCCTCAATTTTCACTACGCATCCAGATCTTCAATGTTTCAATGCCATTGGGTCCTACAGCACATACTGGAACCGTTATCAGAAACAGGCCGCCGACATTTCAGCGGCCTGATCTTGCATAGCTACTTACCCTTGGAAGGGGCGTTACCTCGGCCTCCTCCAGATGGCCGGCCGGTTGTGCTTGGCCAGTTGCCGCCCGGATGACCGTTGGAGGGACGAGAGCTACCTTTACCTTTTGACATGGGAATCTACTCCATTTCTTGAGTTCGGTTTAAGAGTTCTCATCGTTAGGCACTACTGTTTAGTCAGATGCCAACCCGTTTGGTACGGGCATTCATAGACCCGCAAATGAATGTGACTCTCACGGCCAATGATTTCTGCCCGAGCCACTGCTCCTTTCCTGGTTGAATAAAGTTCCTTGGTATCTCCAGAGCCATCGGTGCAGAACTCGCAGGGCTTACTCGGCGTGTATCGTTGCTTGGGGGTTAGATGCCAGTGCTGGCATCGCTGGCATTGGTAATACGTGAAGTCCTGACCGTAGAACAGACTCGCGTGGTCGGCAGAACTCCACGCTTCATATTCAGATTCGTAAGCTGCCAGTGGTTCACCAGTTCGTTTGCTGATGCAACTGTCGAATGTCAGTTTCATTGGGTACTCCAGTTCAGATTGTGGATTTGCGTTTTCCAGGCAATGAGCTCTCTCATCACCTAACGCGATCATCGGAAATCTGAACCAGTGCCGGGAGGGGGCTCGGCCTGTGAAATTTTTCAAAGAACCCCACCCGAACAATCGGAGGATCGTTTATCGACGATTTCGTGACCTCGTTTTCGTGACTCGTGAAACCACTCGCCGCCCTCCGCGTGTGGGGTCTTGGACCAGGCCCAAGTGACCGAACCAATGCCGGTCTTTCCCGAGAGCCTTAATCATGAGTCGCATGGCACGGGTGTAATCAGCCATGGTCGACGGAGCGAAGCCCTCATTGTCGAACCAGGCGTACTTGAGGTACTCCATGTGCTTAAGCTTAATCTGGTTGCAGTACCGAACCGCCGGAAACTGGGCCTCAATAGCATCAGCCATCGTCTGAATGCGTCTTACTGTGCGGCTTTTGGTTGACGTAGAGGCCTCTTCGTGCCATTTGATATTCTTTGTAATGTCCCGAATATTCATGAGCAGCCCCCGATGTAAGAGGAAGCCACTTGGGGACGCCCATGCCCCAGGAGACGAGCGACCTTTTCACGGGCGATGCGATCCAGTACCCGATCCCCGATAGGGCCGCGGAGTGGGCTGGGTCCACGCACGATTTCTTCGTAAGCGTCCTGCGCAAATCCACTTCGCAGTTCCCGGATGGAAGGGATCCCGCATCGCTTGAGGATTCTCCTGCAGCGCCCCAGCTCCCGTCGGTAAAAGCTGATGACGTTGTCTGTTTTCGACAAAATGCATTTGGAGCCTGCCGGCCGAACGGAGATAGCGAATTCAAGTGCCTCGCGCTGAAACTCGCCGGCTTTGATTGTCCGGCTGCGGCAACGTCGGCCCCCTTTCGTTCCTTCAAGGATAGCGGCGGTCCCGGTTGCAGCTACCTCTCGCATCATACGGTCTAGGTCCTGCAGAATGGCCTCATTCGCTCTCATGCCCCAGGCACGTGTTAGCAGAACCACGGCAGCTCCGCGCTCATTGCCGGACGCGATCATAAGATCTGCTGCCGTCTTTGTATCCGCGATATCAGCCTGAATCTGGGTTTTGCGGACATTGGATCTGGCCACGCCCAGCGCTTTGCGAGCGGACAAGTACAGCTTTTCATCTCGACGCATCGCGTACAGACAGGTGTTCACTGTCGAGATAAGATTATGTGCATATGACACTGAAATCGTCGTGTCACGCTTACCATCCGCCCACTCGTAGGCATCATACAGGCGGTGACGCAGGTAGCTGCCATAAGCCTCCACCAGCTGCAGATCGATATACCGAGCATCCCGTATACCATGCCGCCGGCAGAATTCGACGAAGAGCCGGATGCGAATGCCGTGAGTTCGGCGCGTCGCGAAATGGTCGTGCTGACCAAAGAGCGCTGCCAGTGCCCTCTTAATGGCGTACAAAAGTTGTTTGCCGTAGCCAAAATTGCGCTTCTGGCTGCGCGGCGTCTTACGTTTCCGTTTCATTGCAAAATTACCTGTTCTTGATGGTTTGAGATTAGTTGCAGCTGTTGCGAGGCAAACCCTGCGGCTGTCGGGGCAGAGCCTGGTCCCCTCGCTGACACTCCACCCCGTCGCCGCAGTCAGATACAAAACCATGGGGAAATCTCCTCTGGTCGTTGGGAGTGTCGTTCGTGCCGCTGCAGGCACCGTGTTTGTCCATTGCGAACCGTGGCTAACGAATCAGCGAATGCTGTTCGTTGGGGTAGCGGAGCCGTCACGGGGTCAGCGTGACGATGCAAAAGATGGGTGCCTGATACGGATCAGGCTTGGGGGCGAACAGGTCGAATCGAGCATGCCGGTGGTGACGCACCGGGGGAACGATTCCGCTCGAATCTGGTTTTAGTCAGGGTCTTCGACGAGTTCTAGTCCGAGGATCGGCTTGGAGGCATTGGAAATACTGGGGTTCCCAGTTCCAGGTCAATGCATCTCTCTAACGTTCGGTGGTCGCTCGCAGAGATGCGGAGCCCAGAAGGGCGGTTGGATTAGCGAACCTGCAGTCCGCTTGGACGCTCGTTTTGAGCTGTTTGGATCGGGTCTTGCCCCGAGGGATACCGGTCGATAATCGACGGTGAGACACTTGCTTTTTATTTAACCAGACTAGCTATCTGGCCGGGCAATTGATGCTCGGGTTGAGCTTTTATTATCGAAATCGCGAATGGACTTGTCTACTCGCGTAAACGCAGAATTAGTGCAATAAGACCAATATGATGCCTGCTACCATGCGGCATTATGTGGGGTGCGAATACAGTCCGGGATTGTTTACTGGCCTCTCAGTAGACTCCAAGTGTACTTAGGAGCGACAACTTGGGAAGAGCAAAAAGGAAACTCGTCCCGAAAGTCCATTACAGGTACATTTGGAGGACACTATGGGGCACCTGGAAGAAGTTTGAGCATCACCGGTGCACATCTTTTGCCGAGAAATCGTTCAGGCAGGATTTCTAAGTCCAAACTCCGTGTTCGAGCCGGCCGATGATATCGAGCAGCTGTTGTGCTCGCTCGGAGGTATCAATGTAGTTGATTGGCACCTCGTTACCGATTGCTGGAAGAGGTTTTGAAAGCCATTTTTCCGCCATCTCCTGATCGCCTTCGAAAAGCTCGGTAGCGTTGGAGATGACTTGAGCCCGAAGCCATTCAAAGTCAGCTTTTAGCTTGGCCATGTGAACCCTCGTCCTTCAGCCAGTCCGTTACTCTCACGATTTTATTCTGGTGAAAGGGGATAGTGAACCCTTGGAAATTTCCAATGAAGCAAGCAGTATTGATGACTGGTCAAATTCGCAGGCTAACTACTGGTGACCGGAAGTTGGCTTAACATCCTATGGATGGGTTTAAGTGTTGGGAGAGGAAATGATTGATCTGCTGGAATCCTGGATTGATGAGGTCAATGAGGCCCACAAAAGCGACCGCCGCCCCTGTTCAGTTTTGCAGCACCAGTTTGAAGGCTATTATCGCCCGGACCTGCTCCGCTCATCCTATTTCGTAGTCGTGAAGGCTATCCCCATGCCGAAGATGCCGGAGCTCAGAGAAGCAGGGTTGGCTGACTTTATAGATAATGAGGGCCACTTCGGTGGTATCACCTACAAAGATACTTACTACCTTGTGCCAGAGGCAGCCAGGGATGTTGGTATCCACTTTCACGAACTGGTGCACGTTATCCAATGGCGAACGCTCGGCGCGCGAAACTTTATACAGCGCTATATGGAAGAAATACGAAGATTTGGGTACAGCGAAAAGGCTCCGCTTGAGGGAATGGCGTATGGTCTGCAGAGAATGTTCGAAAAGGGAGTAGTGCCCTTTGATGTGGAGAGAAAAGTAGTCGCGACCCTCTGACGAAAAGCGAGGGTTCCAGAATAATAAAGAGATGGATCTGAAACGATATGCCTTTCCTTTCACTCCTTGATGACCGAGCCAAACCCAAAGGTTCACGTGACCCACTGGGCTTCGAGCTGGTATGGACCCATTTCGGCCGAAAGGTGGTTGGTAACCTGACCACCATCACCAGTTCCGTTGAGAACTTCACCGTTGCGCTGCTCGGCTTTTATTGGGCACATCAGATCCATGGGAATGCCGACAAAGACAGTCGCGAACGGCTAATCAGGGAGACGTTCCTTCGCTACGAGCAGCTTGCCGCCTACCTCCGCTACCAGTCCGGTAGCAAAGAAATCATGGGTATTACCCGCGTTCACAAAAATATGACAGCTCAGGCGGGGTCGTTAGCTATTAGCTTGAAGGCTCAAATTCTGAGCAATCAGGCAAGCTATGGCTTGTGGGGCTTGTACAGTTCGGCCCTGAAAGATTCCGGGCTTGTAGAGGGGAGCGATCGGAAGCTTACAGCGGAAGGGATGGACCTCGCTGCAACAATCGCACAGGGTCTGAACGCCAACGAATTCATTCAGCTGTTCAGGGTCGACGGTCAGCTTTCCAGACATGAATGTGAACGCTTGGCCCCCCAATTTTGGCATGCAATTCGTAAGGAGACTGTCCGACAAAATCTCACTCATATACTGCTTCGTGGTCGCCACAATCAGTCAGCCTCGGTACAAGAAGGTCTTTTCGCGGCGACCGAGAAGCTCGTGAGAGCGGGTAAGCTAACCGGTAAGTTTTCCCAGAATTTGAATCAGGTTCAAAGCGTCGGGTCGCCCGAATTGCAGAAGTGTCTGGAGGAAATCCAGCGAGTAGAGCGTGTGCTGGTCGCCGCTAACAACGTTTTCTATTACCTGCTCACACAGGATCATCGACCGGTTTCTTCAGTTGTGGAACAGATTGAAAGCCAAGCTTATGACTATGAACACCTGCCAGAGACTTTGCCCCAAGGGATGACTCGCAGGAGCTCGCTTTGCGAGATCAATGACAATCTGAGAGCTCGCAACCATTGGGGAGCAGTGAGTGCCGTCATCAAGTTAAATGCGGAGGTGATGAAAGCGAGGGGTGGTGCTCCCTGGGTAACCTATGACGGCGACATTCTGAACGTCAAAGTGAAGTCAGAAACGGCTGTTCTTCGGTCCAGGGAAGCTCTCCTGGATGACTGGGACTACGACTACTTCCTGGGCTCCTATTTTCGCATTGCCAAAGCGAATCTGGAGGAGCGTAATGGATAATGCGCAGATATCCCAATACCTTGAAGAACGTCTGGGAGGGCGCCCGGTTAAGGCCGCTGTCTTTACCACCTACACCTTCGATCCCGCATTTTTTGAGCTGGAAGTTGTTCCTCTTTTATTGCCAGAAAACAGCTCGTTCTCGATCGATGAACGGGTGAAACAGTTCCAGGTACGAGAATCCCTCAGGGAAGCCGAACTGCCGATTGATGTCTTTTACGATCAGAACATATTTCGTATTCAGGGCGAAAGCTCCCCTGGAATGGAATACGGCTGCCACGGTGTTTCAGAAGGAAATCGCGCTTTCCACCCGAAGCTATCGTTCCTGCTTGTAGGTAACGGCGCTGGGGAAAGTGACTCCTTACTGATATCCGCCGGTTCCAATAACCTCACTAAGGCTGGTTGGTGGGATAACATTGAATGTCAGCACTGGGAGGAAATTGGCCAACAGAATGGCGATGGAGAGTTTCTGCAGGTACTGAAACAGGACCTTGAATACCTGAAAGGTAAGCAGATAGTCCAGTCGGGCAATGGTGCTGTTTCTGAAATTCAGAGATTTCTGGCTAACTGCGTAGCGGATCCTGAAGCACCACCAGTCCACTACTTCGGATTATCCAGTACAACACGGTTTCTGGATTTTCTATCGGCAGAGACCAGCCAGCTTAAAAAGCCCGTTGAACTGGAGATTATCTCGCCATTTTTTGCCGACGACTCCAGGAATAATCTGCATGAGGCATTTCAGGATTTGGGCGTAAGTAATGTGCGCCTATTGTTGCCGCGTGATGATAAGCAAGAGGCTCTTTGCAACATCGATTATCTGGCCCATATTGATAGGTTGGAGAACGTCTCCTGGTCCGATTGGGTTAAAACAACATCAGACCCATTGGGAGTAGGAAAAGAGCCTCATAGGGAACTGCACGCCAAGATTTTCAATTTCATTGGCGCTGATCGGGCTTTCACCTTTGTTGGGTCAGTGAATTTCACGTACAAAGCGCTCAATGAGAATGTCGAAGCCGGTTTTCTGGTAGCTACAGATCCAGAGTCGCTGTTGGAGACGATCTCCGACGATTTGCCGGAGGTTAGCCAACGATCACTCGAACCAGCACCGGGCGAGATTGACGGCGAAGAGCAGGGCATCATGCCGCAGATCTCCCTCACGTTTGATTGGCTGACCAAAACCCT
This sequence comes from Marinobacter sp. DSM 26671, assembly GCF_900112835.1. NCBI lineage: Bacteria > Pseudomonadati > Pseudomonadota > Gammaproteobacteria > Pseudomonadales > Marinobacteraceae > Marinobacter > Marinobacter sp. DSM 26671. The sequence goes on from NZ_FONF01000026.1 coordinate 49,036, forward strand.
GAGCGGGAGAGTGGGCTCTGAAAGCCCGATCGAAATTGATTTAATCGGCCCTGACGGGGTAGATAGCACGGCAGTGAAGGGCTGGCCTCTCGGCAACTGTTTGAGCAACTACACTGGCGACACGGAAGCTCTGGAGAAGGCGCTAGCCAACGGCTCCCTGATCCTCGTTTCTGGACGAGTTTGTGATTCCGGTGAACTAATCGCCCCGCACCGTGTTTTGCTTCAGCAAACGCATTGGTCGCACAAACCACAGCCCGAGCTCGCCACACTATCTCCTCAACAGATACTGGCGATTTATGCCGGAATGTCTCCGGAACGACGCCAGCTGCTGCTGACAGACGCACGGGTTAAACGGCTTTTCGAACTGGGCGAGCGAGGAGAAACCAGCCTGATCGAAGAGGCGCCTCTGGAGAACGAGTTCTTTTCCGAATATGCCGAACTGTTCCACGCATTTCGCATGCTGAGGCGTGACCTCAGCAACGAGCAATCCACACCGAAGAAGCAGGATTACTACCTCACCGGCACCGGCGTGGATAGCCTACCAACCTTAGTAGGCCGGGCTGCAGCTGCACTCGAACCCGCGCAGGAGAGTGATCACCAGCTCCATCCAGTCAGTGCGTATCTGTTATTACTCAGTGCCAAGGAAGTCTATCGATCAGCCGAATTTGCAGGTCGCCCCTATGTCACAGCGCAGTTGGAGTTTATCGAAACGCTTCTTCAACAGATACGCGAGAGCAACTTGATCAAGCTTTCCAGTGAGCGTGAGGCTGATCGAGACCGGTTCTTCGATTGGTTTGAGGCTCAATTTCTGCAGCAGTACCGGATCGAAAGAGCGGAGGGTAGCGCATGAAACCTTACCCTATTCTCGACCTGGACTCTGCACGCCATATTCTTGATTTCAGTGGTGGTAGGGATGAGCTCAAATCGCTCGGCGAGGTCCAGCTCCGTGGCGCGGTTGCTCTTTACAACATGATCAACACCGAGAATATCGGGTTAGGTTATCTCGCCGATGAAGTCGGAATGGGAAAAACCTACATAGCGCTCGGAGTTGTTGCGCTGATGCTGCGTATTCCGGCGAACGTGACCGGTCATTCCGGGGATCGTGACCGATTTGCACACGGCCATCACGCTGGAGTGAGTTTTGTACTCTGAGCGGTCACGATGGGTCAACCGATTCCGGTTTTTGTGTTTTCGCTTTTCGCAGTGATTCCCCCTTCAGATTGAGTCGGTGAGCGCCGTGTAGGAGCCGATCCAGGATGGCGTCGGCGAGCGTGGCGGAGCCGATGTAGTCGTGCCAGTGTTCGGTTGGTAACTGGCTCGCGATGAGCGTTGAGCCTCGCCCGTGCCGGTCTTCGATTACTTCCATCAGGTCTTGCCGTTGTTGTGCCGTCACCTTCTGCATGCCC